>DASUFG010000310.1:0-8328 GCA_036274715.1 Agriterribacter sp. | reverse complement strand
ATCCCCTACCAACGGATAGGCGTAGTGGAAGATGTGGCTAAAGTGGCGGTATGGTTGGCCAGCGATGATTCGGACTACGTAAATGGCACCACCTTATTTGTGGATGGTGGCATGACCCTGTACCCCGGGTTTATTGATAATGGATAGCTGGTGCATTCTAATAAAACCGGCTGCGGTACTTTTCCCGATCATTATGCATGGCTAAAATAAGCAGTCGGCCATGCACAGTTCATGTTTGTTCAATACATCAACTCCGATTATCAACATCGCTGTTACAGATGCCCGTTGCATCATTTTCATGTACCCTGCCCCTGGCAAAACTCACCACTTAAGTATTAACTATGAATGCAGAACAAAACAGGCTTGCGCAACCCGGCTGGAAAAAATGGGGACCTTACTTGTCGGAAAGGCAATGGGGTACAGTGCGTGAAGATTATAGCGCCGATGCTGAGCCATGGCTTTCTACAACACACGATATGGCCCGAAGTAAAGCCTGGCGCTGGGGCGAAGATGGACTCGGTGGCATTTGCGACGATAGGCAATTGCTCTGCTTTGCCCCTGCTTTTTGGAATGGTGAAGATCCCATACTGAAGGAGAGATTGTTTGGCTTATCTGGTTTCGAGGGCAACCATGGAGAAGATGTGAAAGAGCTCTACTACTACCTCGACGCTACACCTACCCACAGTTACATGAAAATGCTCTACAAGTATCCGCACGCTGCATTTCCCTATGAAAGGTTGCTGCAGGAAAATAAAAACCGAAACAGGTTGCAACCCGAGTTTGAGTTGATGGATACCGGCATCTTTGACAACGATGCCTATTTTGATATTTTCATAGAATATGCTAAGGCCGATAAAGAAGATATTCTCATCCGGCTTACCATGTGCAACCGCTCGCAACAAGCTGCTACCCTGCACGTATTACCCACGCTCTGGTTTCGCAATACCTGGTCGTGGGGATACCATAACGATAAGCCGGAAATATCAGTGGGCGCAAACAATGTATTGGATGTGCATCACAGCCAGTTAAAAAATTTTCATGTATACTACCGCGATGCTGATGAAATTTTGTTTTGCGAAAATGAAACCAATAGCAAAAAATTATACGGGTACGACAATGGAACGGTATTTCCGAAAGATGGCATTAATGATTATATCATTCACAAAGCAAATACCGTTAACCCTGCCAGCATCGGCACCCGGGCTGCTATTCACTACGAACGCGCCATAGCAGGCAACCAATCTCATACCATTCAACTGCGTTTGTGCGGAACAAAGAAAGGCGACCCGTTCGGTGATTTTACCGACCTCTTTCAGCAACGGTTAGAGGAAGCCGATCTTTTTTATAAGAACATCCAAAAAAATATTCCCGCCGACGATGAAAAAAACATACAACGCCAGGCATTGGCGGGTATGCTTTGGAGTAAGCAGTTTTACCATTATGATGTGGAAGAATGGCTGAAAGGCGACCCCGCCGGTCCGGCACCACCTTCGCAACGGCTGGATGGCAGAAACAGCCAATGGAAGCATTTAAAAAATGAGAATATTATTTCAATGCCCGATAAATGGGAATATCCCTGGTATGCCGCATGGGATCTTGCATTTCACTGCGTATCTTTTTGCCTTGTGGATACGGCTTTTGCAAAAAAGCAACTCCTTTTATTAACGCACGAATGGTATATGCACCCCAACGGAGAATTACCGGCTTACGAATGGGCATTCGGCGATGCCAATCCCCCGGTACATGCCTGGGCAGCTTATAAAGTATACGAGGTAGATAAAAATACCAATAATGGCAAGGGTGATACCGCATTTTTAGAAACGGTTTTTCATAAGCTGATGCTCAACTTTACCTGGTGGGTGAACCGTAAAGATGAAACAGGCAATAATATTTTCGAAGGCGGCTTTTTGGGCATGGATAATATCGGCGTATTTAACCGAAACCAAAAACTTCCCGGCGGAACGTCGCTCGAACAATCCGATGGCACCAGTTGGATGGCAGCTTACTGTTTGAACCTGATGCGGATCGCCCTGGAGCTTGCCGAAACCAATCCTGTATACCAGGACATGGCAACCAAATTTTTTGAGCATTTCATGTATATCGCCGGCTCGATGTCGGTAATGGGAGAAAACGAAGGTGGCTTATGGGATGATGAAGATGAGTTTTACTACGATGCATTAAAAATACCGGTTGGCCATCAGTTCAAATTGCGTGTACGGTCGATGGTAGGACTTATTCCCCTGTTTGTGGTGGAAGTGTTATACGATACGCTGTTGCAAAAACTTCCCAAATTTACCCGCCGCCTGAATTGGTTCCTGGAGGATCGGCCGGAATTGGCGAGCCTGGTTTCACGCTGGCACGAAAAGGGTAGCAACGATATGCATCTATTTTCTTTATTAAGGGGACATCGCATGAAAAAAATCCTGTATCGCATGCTTGATGAAGCGGAATTTTTGAGTCCCTATGGGGTTAGGTCGCTTTCCCGCTACCACGAGCAACATCCGTACACATTCCAGAGCGGAGAAGAAAATTATAGCATACAGTATGCACCGGCAGAGTCGCCCGTTCCGCTCTTCGGCGGCAATTCCAACTGGCGCGGACCCATATGGATGCCCGTCAATTACCTGATCATACAATCCTTAAAAAGATTTCACACCTACTATGGTGATGATTTTAAAATAGAATACCCTACCCATTCAGGTGAGTACCTAAACCTCCTGGAGATTAGTGAAAGACTGGGCGGTCGGTTGAAAAAATTATTTTTAAGGGATGAACACGGCAAACGACCCATATATGGTGATAACAACAAGCTTCAAACCGATCCTCACTTTAATCAGTACATCCTGTTTCATGAATACTTCAACGGTAACAATGGCCAGGGATTGGGCGCCTCGCACCAAACCGGGTGGACCGGGCTCATAGCGCGGTTATTATAAAGAAACAATTAAAAACCGCGACCCATTACAGATCGCGGTTTACATATAGGGTTTTCTTTTTGTTTATTAAATCACTCAAACATCGTGCACCCTTGTGCCCTCGTGTATTTGTGGTTCCCATACTTTGCGCATTATTTCCTGCTGTTCAATTTTGCCAGTAACCTTAATATTTCAAGATACAACCAAACAATAGTCACCAACAAACCAAAAGCGCCATACCATTCCATGAATTTGGGCGCGCCTGCCCCGGAACCCTTTTCAATCATATCAAAATCCAGTATCAGGTTAAGCGCCGCAATGCCCACAACAATAAGAGAAAAAATAATTCCAAACGTACTCCCCTGGTGAATAAAGGGGATATCGATGCTGAAAAAACGCAGTACAATGGAAAGCAGGTAAAAAATAGCGATACCAGCCGTTGCGGTGATAATTACCGATTTAAATGTTTCGGTGGCACGAATGATGCGCATGTTGTATAATATAAACATCGCAATAGCTACACCAAATGTGAGTCCTACTGCCTGCGTGATAATAGATGGTGCTTTTGTTTCAAAGGCATGATTGTAATAAGCGGAAATTGCGCCTACAAACAAGCCTTCCAGCAAAGCGTAAGCAGGTGCTAAAAAGGGCGCCCATGTTTTTTTGAAAACAATCACAAGCGCTACGATCAAACCGCCTATTGCGCCGCCCCACATGTAAGGTGCAACATCAACACCTTTTCCAAAACTATACCAGCTGAAAAAGGCGGAGGCCATTACCATTAAAAACAGGAAGCCGAATTTATTTAACGTACCTCGTACGGTCATTACATCCTCACTACCTACTACTACCGTCGATTTGAACATTTTTTCGCCCAGGGTGGGATTACCGGATTTAAACAATTCCATATTAATGTGTTTAAGTTTAAGGGCAAATGTAACTTTTTTTTGAAATCTTTATTTTGAGGAACCGTTAAAATTAGCAATTGATAGTTCCAAAACCGGCACCCAGGGAAGAGCGCCACTACGATCCGCCGGTTCAAACGTCATTGCGAAGTGGACTAAACATCATCGCGAGGTCGGCCTAAACGTCATTGCGAGGCGTTGCAGAATGACTGGCTATAGAAAAACTATACACGCCGTGGCAATCTCCTTATGCGAAGCATTAGCATACAGCCCATAATTAGCACGCGGCACCTGCAAAGTAGGTCAACCAGTCTCCGAAATTAGGGGATTGCTTCGTCGCGCTGGTCACAAGGCTCCTGTGCTCCTCGCAGTGACGTTCGGGGGAACCAAACGTCATTGCGATCCGCCGCGGCGGAGTGGCACTCCGCGCTAGCGGTGCATTGAGACCATTAAAAATCAATTGTGCACGAAATCATCACCCAATACCGGGCACTGGTAATAAGCTGTCCCGGTCAGCAAGTTTACCCGCCTGCCCTTATAGGTTTCTGCAACTCATTTTCAAGTTCCTATCTTTGCGCCATGTTAAAATCAACATTACTACAGGCTGCCAAAACCGCAGGCACCATTATGCAGGAATCTTTTAATGGTTCTTTCAAAATATCCAATAAGGAAGGAATCAATAACCTGGTTACCGAAGTGGACCACGCATCGGAAAAAGCCATCATTGACATCATTAAAAAGAACTTCCCCGATCATTTTATATTGAGTGAAGAAATTGGAGAAATCGCAATGGATTCCAGCTATAAATGGATTATCGACCCGATAGACGGCACGGTGAATTATGCCAACGGAATCCCCATTTGTTGTGTGAGTATCGGGCTGGAGCATGAAGGCAGGATGGTATTGGGGGCGGTATTCAATCCGTTTATCAACGAATTTTTTATTGCCGAAAAAGGCAAGGGAGCTACCCTGAACGATAAGCCCATACAGGTAAGCAACAAGTCGGACGTGATCAGTTCCTGCCTGGTTACGGGTTTCCCGTACCGCTATTTAAATGAACCCAATGGTCCGCTGGATATTTTTAACACGCTTATCCGTAAAGGGGTACCCGTTCGTCGCCTGGGATCTGCAGCCATCGATTTATGCTGGGTAGCGGCAGGCAGGTTTGATGGATTTTTTGAACATAAGCTGGAAGCCTGGGACAGCGCTGCCGGCTTTTTGATGGTAGAGGAGGCAGGTGGAAAAATTACAGATTATAAGGGCAATTATTATTCGCCTTATCAACCACAGATACTGGCCACCAACGGAAAAATTCATGATGAGATGCTGGCATATGTAAACGGTGCACAGTAAAACTAAACAGGAAGAGTAGCATTTTAAATAAGTTTTTATGTCACCACGCACAGAAATTGCATCGCTTGGCGAATTTGGTTTAATTGACCATCTCACTCAAAATAACGAAACCCATCATGCCTCTACCGTATTGAGCATTGGCGACGATGCCGCGGTACTGGATCACTTTGGTAAGCAGGTGGTAGTAACCACCGACCTGTTGATTGAAGGCGTTCATTTTGATATGGTATACACACCGCTTAAACACCTGGGCTACAAAAGTGTTATTGTAAACCTGAGTGATATATATGCTATGAATGCCACCCCGGCACAAATTACCATGAGCATTGGCATCAGCAATCGCTTTAGCGTAGAAGCGCTGGATGAATTTTATGAAGGTGTTTATGCAGCCTGCGAAAAGTATAATGTAGATCTTGTTGGCGGGGATACGTGTACTTCCGAAAAAGGATTTATTATAAGTGTAACCGCTATTGGCGAAGTAGCCCCGGATCGTTTCGTAAAACGCAGTGGGGCGCAAAAAGGCGATCTTATTTGCGTAAGTGGCGATTTGGGTGCGGCTTACCTGGGTTTATTATTAATGGAGCGGGAAAAGAAAATATTTATGGAAAGTCCTTCCGTGCAGCCCGACCTTGAAAACCAGGACTATATTCTGCGCAGGTTGCTAAAGCCCGAAGCGAGGAAAGACATCATTGCTTTTTTTGAGGAAAAAGAGATTCTTCCGACCAGCATGATGGATATCAGCGATGGATTGAGCAGCGAAATATTACATATTTGTAAACAAAGCAATGCCGGTTGTGTGTTGCATGAAGAAAAAATTCCCATTTCTGAAGAATCGCGTCAATTTGCGTTTAAGCTGGATATCGACCCTACTGCATGCGCATTAAGCGGCGGCGAAGATTATGAATTGCTCTTTACCATTAAGCAGGCAGATTACGATAAGATTGTGCTGAATGAACAGATCAGCGTAATAGGTTATATCACCGAAAAACAGGAAGGCGAATATATTATTACCCGTGCGGGCAACAAACATCCGATCACCGCGCAGGGCTGGAACGCCATTAAATAAACGAATAAGAACGGGCTGAATATAGGGCAAGTTCCCATTCATCGGCACAAAATGCCATTTATCGTTTAACCGGGATTTACCATTTAAATATTCATGATCTGGATTTTGGATTTTATTTTTACCCCTATGGCAAAAAGGTTGATGTATGGATTTTGTTTATCTGCGCTTATTTTCATGGTGACGAGCTGCCATACCTCAAGCAAGAACTTTAATGCCGCAAAAAAATTCCCTGCAGCATCACTCCGCAAAGACTATACCCTGCTCCGGGAAATCATGGAAAGATTTCACCCGGCCCTGTATTGGTATACCCCAAAAGACAGCATGGACTATTATTTTAATAAATACTACAATGCCATCACCGATTCCATGACCCTGCAACAATTTGGCTTTACGATACTGGCGCCACTCACCACCAAAGTGCGTTGCGGTCATACCAGTTTTAATTATCCACCCCGGTACAACAAATGGCAGCATAAACACGATCAGCCTTCATTTCCTTTATTCATGAAAATATGGGGCGATACCATGGTGCTTACGGTCAATCTCAATAAACAGGACACCGTGCTAAAAAGCGGCACTTTGATCAACAGTGTTAATGGACTCTCTGTACAGCAGCTCACCGACACGCTTTTTCAGTTTATGCCGGCAGACGGGTATTCGGAAAACGTAAATTATATCAGGATCAGCGCCGCTTTCCCTTACTACCATCGCAATATTATGGGATTGTCAAAAAAATATGTGGTGGGTTATACTGACAGTACCGGGCTTCAAAAATCAGACACCGTTCCCTTATTTGACCCCAACACAGATAGTGTGGCAAGAAAATTTATCCGAAGCAGGAACAAACAGATTGAACCGAAGCAAAAACCTGAGAAATGGGAAGATATCAGGTCAATGACCATAGATACTGCCCACCAAATGGCCGTAATGATTGTAAACAGTTTTGGGAACAAAGGGAGGTTACCTGCTTTTTATAAAAAAAGCTTCAAGACGCTGCGCAAAAAAAATATCCCCAACCTGGTGATTGATTTGCGTGGTAACGGCGGTGGTAAGGTAAATAATTACACCTCGCTTGCAAAGTATGTTCGAAACACCCCGTTTAAGGTTGCTGATACCGCAGTGGCCATGCACCATGGATTAGCGCATTATAACCGTTACTTCCGGTCGGGATTAATCAATTCGCTCATTCTTTTTTTTGTAACGAAGAAAAAGGAGGATGGTGAGTATCATTTCAGTTATTGGGAAAAGCACGTTTTTGAACCCCGTAAAAAAAATCACTACAAAGGAAATGTTTTTGTACTGATCAACGGTCCCACTTTCTCGGCTTCCACCTTATTTGCGCATACAGTAAAGGGACAAAGCAACGTAACCCTTGTGGGTGAAGAAGCGGGCGGCGGCTGGCATGGTAACAGCGGCATATTGATTCCAAATGTGGTACTGCCCAAAACAAAAATACGGGTACGCATGCCCCTGTTCCGGTTGGTGCAGTACAACCATGTGCCTAAAGATGGCCGCGGTGTAATGCCCGATATATATGTGCCCCCTACTGTTGAAAATGTGAGGAAGGGCATTGATGGTAAAATGAAAAAAGTGATTGACATCATTGAAGCCTCATCGACAGCACAATAATATAAGAGATATTTCCTCTGCGGAGATCAACGATTTGTTAACACAGGATAAAGCTTCATTGAATTGTCCTAATTATCGGTGCTGCTCTTGCATCATACCTTGAAAACCGTTATTTTAGCGGCCCGGAACAATCCGAACAAACCCCATTATCCTCTTGTTCTACTACTAACTTACCACCACTTTCATTTTTGTTTCGCTCATTCAGCGCCTATTTAAGAGCCGCCAATATTTGAAATAACCATCCCTGTGTTAAGCCATTTTTTATTGACCCTAATTTAACCCTGATGCGCATTTTCTTTATTTCCATTCTAATATGTATTATCACTGCTTCTGCTCTGCATGCACAGGTTCCGGGTTGTATGGATCCGTTGGCAACTAACTATGATCCATTGGCAACTGTTAATAATGGGTCGTGTACCTATAACGCAACAAATACTTCCTTGAGTGCTAAGTACCAATT
>DASUFG010000309.1:0-3726 GCA_036274715.1 Agriterribacter sp. | reverse complement strand
TTAATATTTCCTTATGCGTATAAAACAATCCATGCGGTGCGCCGGGGTATATAATCAATTCCGCATGCGGAAGCATGTCTGCTGTGCGTTTGCTGCTTACTTCATAAGGAACTATCTTATCACTATCGCCGTGAATGATGAGCGCAGGAACGGTAATGCTTTTTACATCTGTTCTGAAATCCGTTCGGGAAAAACTTTTTATGCATTCCACAGTGGACTGTTGTGTAGCTCTTGATGCCAGCTGCAAAAAATAATTGAGCAAAGGCGCACTTACCGGGCTGTTCAGGAACCCTACGCCAAAAAATTTTTTCCCAAATTCCTCCAAAAAACCGATCCGGTCCTGTTGAACGCCTCGCATCATTTCCTCAAATACTTCTGCATCTACGGCATCCAGGTTAGAGGGCCCCTTCATCATAAAAGGGACAACCGAACTAATCAACACAATGCGGGCTATACGATCCTGTCCGTATTTGCTGATGTAGCGCACCACTTCTCCGCCGCCCATTGAAAAGCCAACCAATATGGCATTCCTCAAATCCAACTGCACCATCAACTGTTGAAGGTCATCCGTTAAACTATCATAATCATAGTCCATCCATGGTTTGCTGCTTTTACCAAACCCACGGCGGTCGTACTTGATAACCCTGTAGCCGCCATTCACGAGGTCGCCCAACTGGTATTCCCACATCTCCCGGCTGCTGGGCCAGCCATGAATTAATACAACGGGTTGCCCCTTTCCATAATCTGAATAAGCAATGCTCATTGCTTCTCCTGTTCTGCTATCATTAAACTGGATTGATTTCATAATGATCTGTATTGATGACTGGTATTGAAATGAAAAAATATTTCCGCTATGCAGGTTATACTGCATAAACTATACCATGCACGTATTAAGGGGAGCGCTACCTATAAATCAATAAACTGAGGATAATTTTCCACTATTGATGGGATTAAATAAGTGTTTGTATGGATATCGAAGTGGGAGATGTTTTCGCTATTATTAAATTGTTAAAAAATACATGATGGTTGTGGCTTACTCATGAAACGCCGGACAACAGGCACCGCTGAAAAATAGAAAATGTTATTTTGGTGTATAAAACCACACGGCTTTTGAAGAATCCAAACATGCTGTTAGAGCCTGCTGAATGGAAGGATTTGACAGAGATACAAACCCTGTGTGTAAATACCATAAAAACGGTTTGCCGCAAGGATTATTCGCCGGAACAAATAGAAGCCTGGGTTTCTGCAATCGAAGATGATCAACTTTGGACGAAAAAGCTACAAGAACAATATTTTCTAACCGCCATTTTAAGTAACGAGATCGTTGGGTTTGCCTCTTTAGCGAACAGCAATTATTTTGACCTGCTTTATGTGCATAAAGATTTTCAATCACAGGGCATTGCATCCAAACTCTATGAGGCCATAGAAGCAGAGGCGATTAAACGGCATGCGGTATTTTTACAGTCGCACGTTAGCATTACCGCAAAGTCATTTTTTATACAAAGGGGATTTAAAGTGGTGCGCGAACAGTTGAGGATGCGTAGTGGAGTTGGGCTCATTAACTTTGAAATGATTAAGGAGTTGACGGAATAGCGAATTATCCACTTCAAAGCGTTGCCCTGCCATTCGTTGTCGCATACCGCCTTCCACTTTCTTAATGTCTCTTATTCAACCCCACCATAACCGGTGCAGGCTGAAGGAAATTCTTGTTGTTAATATTGCTTTGTGTATCTTTAATAGACTTTCCAATAAATTTCAATCTGATGCCAGTTTTAAAGATATTTCTACTTGGTATTTTGATCGTTTTCATGGGCCTGGTGTCCTGCGCTCAGAAAACGGATAGTACGCAATCAGCCACGTCCCAGGCAATAGATAGTTCCGTTGCGGATGCGCCTGCAGATACAGCTGAAGTCATATTTAACGACGACAATGAATTCCTGGGCTTAGGAGTGCCACAGTTTGGCGATCTCGACAGTATGGTTGAGCGTAGAATAATACGGGCCCTTGTCCCTTATACGCATCTTTATTATTACGTGGATGGAAAGGAACGAAAAGGTATTGCCTTTGAAGCCCTGAACATTTTTGAAAAATCACTTAACCAGCAATTACGTTTCAAACCTCACCATGTACGGGTTATTTTCATTCCCGTTAATCGCAGCCAGGTCATTCCTCTTTTGCGCGACGGTTATGGCGACATCGCCTATGCGGGTATGACGATCACCGGGGAAAGGAAAAAAATAGTTGATTTTTCAACACCCACCATTTCGGGTTTAAAAGAGATTGTGGTGGGCGGTCTAACATCGCCAAAACTTAACTCCCTGGCCGATCTCGCAGGGAAGGAAATTTACGTGCATGCGGGCAGCAGTTACGAAACCGCTGTGCTGAAACTGAACGACTCGTTGAAACAAAAGGGCTTACCCCCAGTCATCGTTAAACCCGTGGATCCCTACCTCGAATCCGAGGATATGCTGGAAATGGTTAACAGCGGTGTTATTCCGTATACGGCCGTAGTGGAAGATGTAGCCCGGTTATGGAAAAACGTGATGGATAGTTTGGTGCTGTATGATCAAATTCCATTAGCCACCAACGTTTCATACGGCATCGTTTTGCGAAAGGGATCTCCAAAATTGAAAGCTGCCACCGATAAGTTCGTTCAGCAAAATGCCAAAGGCACGTTGATGGGTAACATGTTATACAAAAAGTATGTAAAAAATGTGAACCTGCTTCCCGGCATGCACAACAAAGCTACCCTCTCACAGGTGAAAGCGCTTCGGGCCACTTTTCAAAATTATGCCAATCAATACAAACTGGATTGGCTTCTTTTGGTGGGACAGGGATACCAGGAGTCGCAGTTAAACCAGAAAAGGGTGAGTCATGCAGGTGCGGTTGGTATTATGCAGGTTTTGCCTTCAACAGCCGCCGGCAAACCCATCTATATCAAAAATATTAACTCGATCGATAACAATGTGCATGCTGGCGTTAAATTCATGCGCTACCTGGTTGATCGGTATTTTACTTCCCCTGAAATTGATCAGCTAAATCGTCATTTGCTTGCACTGGCTGCTTACAATTGCGGTCCGGCAAGGGTGGCTCAAATGCGCAAGGCGGCTAAGGAAAAAGGACTCAATCCCAACGTGTGGTTTGATAATGTTGAAATAATTGCTGCGAAGGTAATCGGCCGGGAAACGGTAGAGTACGTAAGCAATATCTATAAGTTTTACGCTTCCTACCGGGCGTTGGATTATTATGTGTCGCAAACCGGCAAAACGCTGGTCCGTTAAATATCTTCCCATTCCTGAATATCAGCAAAGCTCCAACAGCCGAACGGTTACTTATTTTGGTGTTATAAAACGGCTTTAGATTCCTTTTTGTTCGGCAATATATGGATAGCATGCTTCAGCCGGAGTTGCCCATTGCGCTACCCATAAAAATGAGTGATTTGCTGCCAATAATTTTTCCTCATCAGGTTACTTTGGGAATCGTATTTGAGTAAATAACAGATCCCGAAATTAGTGTGGTATCCGTTTTTGCAGTTAAACCTTCTGTTGAAAATCAATTTGCATTACTGTTGTTGTAAACGGCTGATTTCAATTTCAAACCGACCTGTTTCAATCCAAATATTATATCGGTTGTTAGTTCTTCTGATAATATTAATGTGGAAAGCTTTGTACGTAACTGCTTTTGTATCTCAGGTTCAATCACCAATAGTTTTACTAAACAGGCTTC
>DASUFG010000308.1:0-19800 GCA_036274715.1 Agriterribacter sp. | reverse complement strand
CAGCATTGGTGCCCAGTGAACCACCCTGCACATCCAGTGTTACCGCATTGCCCGGGCAGGTAGTGATTGCCGGAGCACTGTTAATGCCGGTTGGTGCGGTAGATGAGGTTTTAGCGGTAAGCCTGAAACTGGTTGAGGTATAGCGACAAGTGGCGTTGGTGATATTGCCCGCAGCAGCTACCATTACCCTAAAGTACTTACCTATATCAGATGGCATTAACGGATTGATGGTATAAGTTACATTGTTAGCCCCAGGTATGTCTGACCAGGTTGAATTATCGCTACTTACCTGCCACTGGTATTCCAGCGGACCTGAAATAACAGTGGTATCGCTCAATGCCGCGCTGAAGGTAGTTATACCATTAGTACATCCTGCAGTATTGTTAACCGTGATGCTTGGCGAAGGATCGCACAGTCCGAATTGGATATCGTCAATAGCCAGGTCATTTCCACAACCACCAGGTGCTGCATTGTTAATTTCAATGATTATCTGGGTAACACCAGCAGGCATTACGAATTTCATTCCATATTGGGTCCAGGCAGCGCTGGTAATACCAGGTGTTGTAAGGTTGGTAATGATATTATTAGTAGCAGCGTCGCGAACGGTAAATATGAGTTTGGGGAGAACAGTACCGCCGAAAGCGTCGCAAAAATTGTTGTACGTTGAATTAGGTATGTTCGAAACAAAAGCGAATAAAGAATATTTTAAATTGGTACACGAGATATCGACTTTGTCTGTGTAAATTCTGCTACCATTAATATCGGCGTTTACAACCATCATCCGTCCAGCACCGGTATGGTCTGTTAAACTTATCCATTGTGCGGTATTACCTTTATTGGCATTATCCGTGATTGCATAACGCTCAACAGCCAGCGGCTGTGTTGTGCTTCCGGTATAATCGGTTGTAGCGGTTCCAGCACTGCCTGTTGCGGCAGGAATAGCTGTTACCATGGTAGTTCCGGTTCCAAAGGTCTGTTTGTAAAGTATTTTGTTTAATGCATCGCATGGAGGCATTTCGGCGGTGGTTAAAATTACAAACGGTGTGGGCTGATTTTCACCCGGATCATCGGGTTTCGAATTATTATTCAAATCCGGGTTGGTCCCATTGGTTGAAATATCTTCGAGACTTACACCCGCGTATCCTAAACCTGTTACACGAGCGCTGTTATTATATACTTTACCAATCACAATATTGCTTACCCTAAAAGAAACCCTTACGGTAAAGTGGTTATTGGCTACCGGGTAGTTAACCAAAGTCTGTCCTGGGGCGAGCAAACTCGAATTTGTGGTACCATTGAACGAGGGATTAAGGGTGACGCCCGCGGGATTATCAATAAGAGTAGCCGTGACATTAGCCACACTGTTTGCTAGTGTAAATGGTGCGCCCGCACTCACAGTACCTCTCAGTAATTCATAGAGTTGTATATCTGTAACATCCCACCCCCCATAATTTTTTACATAAATATCGTAGCTCAGGTTGTATTGTCCGGGTACACCGGTAGAGGTTGCTGAAGAGAGGCTTTTGGCAATACCTATACCCGAAATAACCTCTGTAAGGTCATTACTTTGATAACAGGGAGATTGTGTAATGGCTGTTTTGGCACCTGTAAGAAGATCTAAGTCCCAATATTTATTGCCATTGTCGGAGGCTATCAATTTACCTTCCGCGAAATTTAGCCCTACTATCTGGTTACCTGTTAATTTGGCGATCAAAGTAGCGTTCAATGGATTTGGAGTTGCATAATCCTGGTAATTAACGGTGATATAATTCTTGTCCCAAACCATCAGCATCTGACCATCAGGAGTTAATGTTAAGTCACCCGACTGTTGTGTAATGGTTACTCCAGCTGGAAGCGTAATATTTTTTTGTGGTCCGAACGTACCGGTTGTAAAATCAACCGTTCTTAGCGCAATACCATAGGGTGATGACCCGGTGAATATTAGCTGGTAACACAAGCCATCAGGGGCAAAAGCGAAACCGAGGATGGCTTTGTTGTTGTATTGTTGGAAAACGGCGGTTTTAGGCGGACAGCCACTACCGGGCTTCCATCTCCACACATAAGTGTTACCGCCGGTGTAGCGGTAGTAATACAGGTTATGATCGGCTGGGTTAAAAGAAACCCCGGCTCCAAATATGCTGAACCCGGGACCTTGTAAATCCGGAATACAGTTTTCAAAGTCGCTTAATGTTGTTGTAACACCATTGTATTTAAAAACATGCGCAGAATACGTGCTGGTTCCGCCGCCGCAAGGCCGGCCAATACTTACAGGAAATGAACCCGTAGCCGGGAATGAACTCGGCGGTTGTGCAAATACTGATACAAAGCTCAGGCACAAAGTCAAAAGCACGGCAGTTTGCAAAAATGTTTTTCGTAAAGGGTAGAAAATTTCCATATCACAGGATTTACGGTTTTCAAAAGAACGGACGGTCGAATTATTTTACTGTTCAAAATTATACGGGTAAACTATTGTTTTTCCAGGATTTCGACATAGAGCGGCTTTTATTCGCTCAACCAAATACGCCATTACCATTTATCAACTGAAATCAATAATAGTCCGATTTCTGCTTTGCTATAACGTAGCCGATCAGTTGAAAAGTATATTTTCAAATATTGTGTGGACGGGGTATATAAATGAACAAAGCCCCCTGGGATTAATCCGGGGGGCTTTGTTTTGCGAATGATTTATTGCTATTTATATCTCGACATAATGGCTTTGGCCAATTCTGTCATTTTCTTAATGCCTTCTTCGGGAAGGTTACCTCTTTTAAATTCAGCAAGAATTTCAGGTAATTTGTTTTCCATTTCTATCAAAAACAACTCTTCAAATTCTTTTACTTTATTTACGGGAACTTCCCTTAAAATACCCTGTGTTCCAAGATAGATAATTGCTACCTGCTTTTCAACTGCGAAAGGAGTATACTGGGGTTGTTTCAAAATCTCCACGTTGCGTGCCCCTTTGTCAATCACCAATTTAGTAGCAGCATCCAGGTCACCGCCGAACTTGGAAAAAGCTTCCATTTCGCGGTATAAAGCCTGGTCCAGCTTAAGCGTTCCGGCCACTTTTTTCATGGACTTAATCTGGGCATTACCGCCAACACGGCTAACCGAAATACCCACGTTAATGGCAGGGCGGATACCTGCATTAAACAAATTCGACTCCAGGAATATCTGTCCGTCTGTAATGGAAATAACATTGGTGGGAATGTAAGCCGATACGTCACCCGCCTGGGTTTCAATAATAGGCAGGGCAGTTAAAGATCCGCCACCCTTTATCAGGTGTTTAATGCTGTGGGGAACGTCATTCATATTTTTGGCAACAGCATCATCATTGATCACTTTTGCGGCGCGTTCCAATAAGCGGCTATGCAAATAAAACACATCACCAGGATAAGCCTCACGACCCGGAGGGCGGCGAAGCAATAAAGAGACCTCTCTATAAGCTACGGCTTGTTTACTTAGATCATCATAAACGATTAATGCCGGTCGACCGGTGTCTCGAAAATATTCACCAATCGCCGCACCTGCATAAGGAGCAAAGAACTGTAAGGGTGCAGGATCAGCGGCTGAAGCGGCCACGATTACCGTGTACGCCATTGCTCCGTTGTCTTCCAACGTTTTCATTACGTTGGCAATGGTAGATGCTTTTTGTCCGCAGGCTACATATATACAAAACACAGGTTTACCTGCCTGGTAAAATTCTCTTTGATTAATAATGGTATCTACCGCAATGGCCGTTTTACCAGTTTGGCGGTCACCAATAATCAATTCACGCTGACCACGCCCGATCGGGATCATGGCGTCGATTGCCTTAATACCGGTTTGAAGGGGTTCTTTTACTGGTTCACGATAAATTACACCGGGTGCTTTACGCTCGAGCGGCATTTCAAAAAGCTCGCCTGTTATGGGACCTTTACCATCAATGGGTTCACCCAATACATTGATTACGCGGCCAACGAGCCCTTCGCCCACTTTTAACGAGGCAATACTACCGGTTCTCTTTACTTTATGTCCTTCTTTAATATCAGATGATTCACCCATCAATACCACACCCACATTATCTTCTTCCAGGTTTAGGGCTACAGCCTTTACTCCGTTGTCAAATTCTACGAGTTCTCCCGCCCTTACATTATTTAAGCCATAAATACGGGCAATACCATCTCCCACCTGGAGTACAGTACCCACTTCCTCGAGGTCTGCACCTGCGTTAAAATTGCTTAGCTGCTGCCGCAGTATCGCACTTATTTCGTCGGGCTTAATTTCTGCCATATCCTTTTGTTTGTATTATTGTGATCAATTTTATATTTATGCCTGTATTTCACAGGAATAATTACCTGATGTTTTTTACGTAGATGTTACTTCTGAATTGTTTTTGAATGTCTTTCAAATCTCTCAATATACTGGCATCCACCAGGTTATTATCAAATTCCAGTACAAAACCGCCGATCAAATCCTCGTTAACAACTGTTTCCAGGTCTATTTTAGAAAGCGTGGCATCTGCTTTTACCTTGTTTTCTATAGCTTTCCTCAGTTCATCGCTGATAGGCTGAGCTGTAGTGAGTTTAACTTTATGTATCCCTTTTTCAATATTATACTGTTCAATGTAGGCGGGTAGAATTTCAGACAAAATATTTTCGCGTCCTTTTTTGATGAGCAAATGTATAAAGGCAGCGGTAAGTGTCCCTACTTTTCCTTTGGTAATCGCGTTTATCACATTCGTTTTCTTGTCTGCTGTAATAACAGGGCTGCGCATCAGGGTTGAAAACTCGCGGCTTTGCCTGAAAACACTATCCAAAAAAGTAATATCAGCATATACATCGTCCAGTTGATTTCGCTCTTTGGCTAAATCAATCAGGCTTTTGGCATATCTTCCGGCTAAACGTGGTTGGAGCATTTTACTAATTTGAAAATTTGAAAATTTGAAAATCAGTGGAATAACAGCGACTTTCTAATTTTCTTAGTTCAGTTTAATCTCGTTGGTGAGTTGCTTAATATAATTTTCCTGCTCTGTTTTATTCGACAGTTCGCGCCTTAATATTTTTTCCGAAACCTCAATCACCATGTTTCCAACCGTATTTTTTAAGTCAACAATGGCTGCCATTTTTTGATTTTCGATAGCCTGCTGGGTATCTGCCATTATTTTGGCTGCTTCAGTTTTAGCCTGCTCTTTGGCGTCGTTGATCATTTTATCCTTGATCTCCTTGGCTTCTTTCAGTAATTGCGCCCTTTCTTCACGGGCCTGTACCAGCAAGGTTTCATTCTCACTTTTTAACTGCGCCATCTCCGCTCTTACCTTTTCGGCGGTAGCAATAGAATCGTTGATTCCTTTTTCCCTTTCATCAATTGCTTTCATGATTGGCTTCCAGGCAAATTTACCCAATACGAACAGGAGGATCAGGAATGCAAGTGTTGACCATATCAGCAGTCCCGGATCGGGAAGCACAAGGGGGTTTATCTCCAGCAGCATAATAATAATATATTTAGACTTTACAATTGTTTAAAAAAGTACAGACCACATCGCCCTGTGCTAAGGGTCTGTACAAAGTAAATTGCTTAGCCATTGCCGAGCAAGGCAACAACCACCGCAAATAGAGATACCGCTTCTACCAACGCCGCAGCTACGATCATGTTGGTACGAATTTCGTTAGCCGCTTCGGGTTGACGGGCAATCCCTTCAACAGCGCCCTTACCAATTTGCCCGATACCAATTCCTGCGCCGATAGCTGCTAAACCAGCTCCTATTGCAGCAACACTTCCTACTACCATTTTTTACTATTTAAATGTGAATAAAAAAACTTATAGCATCAACTCTTCTTCGTGATGTTCTTCAATTGCCATACCTATATACAAGGCCGATAACATCGCAAAAATAAATGCCTGCAGAAAACCCACCAGCAGCTCAATAACGCTAATAAAAACGGTAAAGGGCACTGCAATGGCCGATGCCGAAACCGCTTTAAAGATAAAAATCAAGGAAATTAAGCTTAATACCAAAATGTGTCCTGCTGTAATATTGGCGAATAACCGGATGGTGAGTGAAATAGGTTTTATAAAAACGCCCAATATTTCAATAGGCATTAAAAATATTTTCATGGGAACCGGCAGGCCCGGCATCCAGAATATATGTTTCCAGTACTCTTTCTTTCCGTTAACAGTTACAATAACAAAGGTGAACAGTGCCAGGGTAAGCGTAAAAGCGATATTACCACTCAAGTTGGCGCCACCCGGGAAAAAAGGAACCAAACCCAAAAGATTGTTGATCCATACAAAAAAGAAAATCGTGAGCAGGAAAGGCATGAACCTGGCATAGCTATGACCCAAATAAGGCTTGGCAACCTCATCCCTGACAAAAAGGATGATGGGTTCGATAAAGGATTGAAAACCCTTCGGCGCGGAGGAAACTCCTGTTTTTTGATATGCTTTTGCTACACCCGTAAAAATGAGGATGAGCGCCAACACAGTGATAAACATGGAAGCCACATTTTTGGTAAACGAGATGTCAAACACTTTTTTAGAAGCTTCGTCATCTACCGAACCATCATTGCTTACAATTTTTATTTTTCCCTCAACCAGCTTATACGGGTTGTTGCCATTGTAGACTACCGGCTGGTGATGTTCATCTGTTAAATGTGAAGAGGAAAATACTTCAAAACCCTTATCTGTTTTTAAAATAACGGGTAATGGAATGGATGTATGACCCCATAAATGCCAACTGTGGTGATCCCTGATATGATCTAAAATAGTTTCGGTAACATTAAACCCACCTTCTTCTTTATGGTCGCTGGTAACATGCTGTTCGATGCCATGATTATCAGCAGCCTCTTGAGCAAAAGATGTATTAGAATAAAAGCAGATACATACACTGAAAACCGCTACCAATAAGGACTTTAGGCACTTTGAATACATGGTTACCTGAAATTTGCCGCAAAGATAGGAGTTGCGGGGCAAAAATTTGGGATTTGAAATTGAAGATTTGAAATTTATTTGATTCTTCTTTTTTGACCGTTTTTTACGGCCGTGGATATTTTCACCGGCTAAAAAATGGGTTTTACCGGTAATTAAGATGGTATTGCCTATCTACCCTTGTTGCACGGGGTGGCCCAGCGTAAGTTTGTGAAAAATATGAAATGATATGCGAAACAGAAGATGTTATAACGAAAACAGAACAGGCACCATGTTGGCGGGCTTGTTCCTGTTGCTGATAGGTGTAGCAGCCATATTAAGGCAAACCATTTTTGATTTCCCATCCTGGGTATTGAGTTGGCCGATGATCCTGGTGGCAGTAGGTATTTTTATTGGACTGAAACATGGATTCCGTGGTCCGGGCTGGATCATTCTCATCGGGTTAGGCTGTATTTTTTTGGCAGATAAAATTATTCCCGGGGTTGATTTTAAACCTTTTATATGGCCATTTGTTATTATTTGCGTAGGGTTGTTCATGATCCTTGGTGCGGGGTCAAGAAAAAGGTGGATGAACAAGACATGGGAATGGGGAGATCCGTCCGCCGAAAAAAAAAACATGAATAGCCCCAACGATATCCCCCCATCAACGGGTTACGCCTTTGGCGATGACGATGATATTATTGACAGCACAGCTATTTTGGGAAGCTCAAAGAAAGTAATTCTATCCAAAAATTTCAAAGGTGGAGATATTACCAATTTTATGGGTGGGGCCGAAATCAATTGTTCCCAGGCCGAAATAACGGGACGGGTTAAATTAGATATTACGCAAATTTTTGGAGGAACCACGCTGGTTGTTCCGGCCCACTGGACCATTAAATCAAATGTTACCTCTATTTTTGGTGGTTTTGAGGATAAGCGTTCTCCTTCCAATGTCAATCCTGATCCCGGTAAAGTTTTGGTACTTGACGGCACTACCATTTTTGGAGGCATAGAAATCAAAAGTTATTAACTGCAAATCAATATTTATGAACTGGTTCCTGGCAAAAATTGTATATCGCATTATTTGTGGTGATGGAGATCATACGCCTCAGTTCGATGAACAACTCCGGTTAATAGCAGCGGCCGATGATCAGGAGGCTTTTAGAAGGGCTTCTTCCATTGGCAGCCAGGAAGAAGATTGTTTTTACAACAATTCAGAAAAGTTGGTGCAGTGGAAATTTGTAAACGTGCCGGAACTGTATAGGATAGCTGAATTAATTGACGGTGCCGAGTTGTATAGCCGGATTGAAGAAAAGGACAACGGGGAACTCTATACCGAATTGGTGCATAAAAAGGCAGCCAGCCTTGAATTAAACACAATCTATCATTTTTTACAGCCTTCATAAAACCTGCACTGTGCCTGCATCAGCATTATCACCCACCAAATACAAGCTTTTTTTTGCGTTTTTCTGGATTGTCTGGGCCGCCATTCATGCCTGGGTATTGCAGGAATGGGGATATAGTTTTGAAGCCTCGTGGGTAGATAGTGCAGTAAGCAATATGTGGCTTGCCGGAATATCACTGCTCATTATTACCAGCCTTAGGTACTACCTGCCCCGAAAAGAATCTTTTATGTATCTCTCACTAATGTGCGTTGGGTTCGCCGGCATATGGCTGGGTTGCACCAAACTAACTATAGACTATGCGGCAGATCAGTCCATCAGCAATACTTTTAACCAGTCCATGCCCATACGGTTTGCGATTGCCTTGCTTATTTCCGGTTGCGTTATACTGCTCAGTGTATTATGGTACACCCTTGAAGATCAGAAAGAACAGGAAAGCAGGAAAAGCGAGGCAGAAAAAATGTCCAGGGATGCAGAGCTGTACAAATTACGGCAACAATTGCAGCCACATTTTTTGTTCAATAGCTTGAATTCCATCAGTGCATTGGTGATCAACCAGCCGGGCGAAGCCCGGAAAATGATACAGCAGTTGTCAGACTACTTAAGAAGCACGCTTAAAAAAGAAGATCATATGTGGGTGCCGCTGTCCGAGGAACTGCAATATCTTCACTTGTACCTGGAGATAGAAAAGGTGAGGTTTGGCCACAGGTTAACTGCAGAAATCACAAACGATTCTTCTGCCCTGGCTATGAAGTTGCCAGCCATGCTGCTGCAGCCCATCGTTGAAAACGCCATTAAATTCGGATTATACGATACTACTGAAGATATTACTATACAAATTTACGCCACGGCAGGTGATCAGTTGCTTACGGTAACCGTAAAAAACCCTTTTGACCCGGAAATTTCGCAGCCCAGCAAAGGAACAGGCTTCGGGTTGCGTTCCGTACAGCGCAGGTTGTCACTTTTATTTGCCCGCAACGATTTATTAGTCACTTCCGCCACGGGAAATATTTTTATAACCCAGGTAAAAATTCCACAGCAATGATTAAGGCTATAATCATCGATGATGAACCATTGGCAAGAAATATAGTGAAGGAGTACCTGCAGGATTATTCCCAAATTACTGTGGTGGCCGAATGCAGCGATGGCTTTGAAGGGGTGAAGGCCCTGATGCAACACCAGCCCGATATTATTTTTCTGGATATTCAAATGCCGAAGATCAATGGTTTTGAAATGTTGGAACTTGTTGACCACCCGCCTGCTGTTATTTTTATCACGGCCTTTGATGAATATGCCATCCGTGCTTTCGACGCCTATGCGGTTGACTACCTGTTAAAACCATTCGCAAAGGACAGGTTTGATAAGGCTATTCAAAAATGGTTGAACATGCGCAATGATAATACCCCGCAAAGATTCTCACCGGCTTTATTGGAAACGGCTGCTCAAACCCCCTTGCAGAATAGCCGCATTGTAGTAAAGAGTAATAATAAAATAAAGATCATCCCCGTGCACGACATCCAATATTTTGAAGCGGCAGATGATTATGTGAAAATACATACTCCATTGGGCACTCACCTGAAAAATAAGACCATGCAATATTTTGAACAGCTGCTCGATGCCCGTCAATTTGTGCGAACTCATCGTTCCTATATTATAAACATACAACAAATTACCCGCCTGGAACCCTATGAAAAAGAGAACTATACTGCGTTACTTACTACTGGAGTAAAGATTCCGGTAAGTAAAACCGGGTACATGAAATTAAAGCAGGTGCTTGGATTATAAAGCAGGTTATCCATTTTTTGGAATTTATACCATGGGATATTTCCCTTATTTTTTCAAAATATTTTTAACCTGTCCGGCTTATCCGGGTTGTTTTTTATCTTTAACGAAAGATCAGGAATGAAGAAAGTATCGTTGCCCCTGTTTGCTTTGTTTTTATTTGTTGCATGCAATAGTGGCACCGAAGGTCCGGTTCCTTCCAGCCATGATATCGATTCCGCACTTGCCGTTAAAACCACTATCCCCGGCGAACCGGATGCCACACGCATGCTTGTGGGGGTATTTAGTGGCGTTTTACCCTGTGCCGATTGTAAGGGGATAAAAACCGAATTAACGCTGTACCAGGACGTGGCGAATGCAGATAATAACAGCTATACATTGGTAGAAACCTATTTGGGCATTGATGCCGGCGACACTTCATTCACCAGTAAAGGGAAATGGGATGTGTTAAAGGGAATTAAAGATGACAGCGAAGCTTCCGTGTTTTTTCTGAATTATGATAAACCGGATGAATCAAGATATTTTCTAAAGAAAAGTGATTCGGCAATTGTGATGCTCGACAAAGACCAAAACATCATAGCGTCTACCCTTAACTATACCTTACGTAAGCAATAAAAGCCCCATTTCGTTTACCTATTGTTTATATCTTGTTTCCAATGAGTTCAGTCCCCAAATGGGGCAGGTATGCAATAACAATTTACCAAACGCATAAGCGTTTTATGGGATAAAATAAATTCCTATGAAACGTAAAATTTTACTTCTTCTTATTGCTGGAACAACCATTTTCGCCAGCCAGGGTTTCGCTCAGAGCGATGGTAAACCCTTCAGTTTCGGTTTTGGTTTTGAAGCTGGCCCGGTTTTGGGGAACGCTGGTTTTAAAAACACGTTTAGCTCCGAGGTGGGTCTAAGCATCAGGTTTTCAGTTAAAGCAGGTCCCGGGTACGCCACCCTTACTCCCGGCGCATCGTTGGCTATACCCAAATCGGTTGATGGCGAGGACATTAAGTTCGGCGGTCATGTACCCGTAAAGCTTGGCTACAAATTCATTTTTGCCGGGAAATTTTTTGTAATGGCCGAAGGCGGTTATGCGTCCTATACCGTTTATACGGCTGATGCTTCTGGTGAAAGCGATGATATTACCAAAGAAAAAGACGGCGGTTTTACTTACGCCCCCTCCGTTGGTGTTAATCTCGGAAAATTTGAGGCAGGTCTTCGTTATGAAGCCACACACCTTAAAGATTCCGATGCCAAAGTTTCGTTATTGGCGCTCAGGCTAGGGTTTAATTTTTAACCGCTGCGAAAAAAATTCATTTGTCCAAAGGCCGCTGTTAGTTCAGCGGCTTTTTTGCTTTGCAATCATCATTTCGGGCCGGGTGGCGTCGCAAAACGTTTTAACAAAAAAAGCTGAACGTTTCGGTTCAGCTCTTCAATTATTTCGTCGGAGGTTATACTTTCATCGTACACAGGCGGTTGCCGGTTAATTTCCATGCTTTGGGGTGGCTTTCATAGTTCAGGTTCGGTTTTCATAGCCATCAGAATGGTTGTTTTCAAGGGTCAGGTCTTTCTTGCCAGGATATTCAACTTAGTGGCGTTTCAAAGGTAAAGTCAATGGTGTTTCATAGGGTTGGTGGTACGGATTAACAACGGACCGATTTTCAAGGGTTGGGTTTTTTAAGGGATTGTTGGGTTGATGACATCACTTCAGCGTTGACAATACAAAGATGGCTAATGTTTCAGTCCTCTCTAAATCTATTCGCCACACGCATTCTTTTCTTCGACATTCAGTCAATTTATTTCGATCAGGATTTTTTTCAACCATGTAATGGGATGAATCAATATGTCATTTTCAAGTAGATTTGCCATATGTTAACACAAGAAGCTGCATTGGATTTTTTAATACAAAATGCTTTACAGGAAGATATCGGAGATGGCGACCATTCTACCTTATGTTGTATTGCGCCGGAAACGGAAGGCAAGGCCATTCTAAAAATAAAGGAAGAAGGTATACTGGCCGGCATGGAAGTAGCGGAAAAAATATTCCGCCATATGCAGGCTGATACCCGGTTCCTGGCATTTAAGAAAGATGGCGACACTATGCGGGCCGGTGAGACCGCCTTTGAGGTAGAGGCAAAAGTGCATACCATTTTGCAATGCGAAAGATTGGTGCTGAACTGCATGCAGCGCATGAGCGGCATCGCATCACTTACCAACAAGTATGTTCAGCAATTGAAGGGCTATCATACCCGGTTGCTCGATACCCGCAAAACCACGCCTAACTTTCGGCTGCTTGAAAAAGAAGCGGTGCGTATTGGTGGTGGCTTAAATCACAGAATGGGTTTGTATGACATGATTATGCTGAAAGATAATCATATTGATTACTGCGGCGGCATTGAAAAAGCACTCACGAGGGCGTATGCTTACATGCAGGGAAAAAAGCCAGGACTGAAGATTGAAATCGAAACCCGGAACCTGGATGATGTAAAACGCGTAGTGGCCTTTGGGAAAGCCGACCGTATTATGCTCGATAATTTTACCCCTACCCAGATCGTAGAAGCATTGTCATTGATCAACAAACAATTTGAAACGGAAGCCAGTGGCGGCATTAACCTCGATAACCTGGTTGACTATGCGCGTACCGGCGTGGATTATGTGAGCGTAGGCGCTGTTATCCATCATGCGGTAAGCGCCGATTTAAGCCTGAAAGCCGTATTCATCTAAATATCCCCATTATGTCAAAAAAAAACAAGGCCGACAACCGCGGCTATGTATTTAGCACCGACCCATCGTTTTCTTTTGAAGCCGAAGAAGACAAAAGCGAAAGTACCCTGGCTCCAGCGCAACAACCTTTAAGAATAATATTGGATAGTAAACGCAGGGCCGGTAAAACGGTTACTTTAATTTATGGCTTTAAGGGTAGCGAAGCCGACATTGAAACCCTGGGCAAGCAATTAAAGAACCATTGCGGCACCGGCGGGTCGGTGAAAGACGGCGAAATTATTGTACAGGGCGATCAGCGCGACAAGGTGTTGCAGTGGCTGCTGAAGCATGAGTATAAAAAGGCATGCAGGGTTTGAGGTATCAGGTAATAGGTATCAGGTGTTAGGTACCAGGTAGGTTGCAGCCTTCAGAGATCAGCAGTGAGCAATGAGCAGATAGCCCATACAGACTCAGGGGTTGAGTTTTTCTGGCGGCTCGCGGCTGAAAGCTGACGGCCTCATTGTCGACAACTCACATCTCATCTCCCTTCTTTAATTCATCTTATCTCTTATCTTTGCGCCCTTATGTCAACGAACGATAATAACAAGTTTCAGGCGGTGATCGCGCACGCCAAAGAATATGGTTTTGTATTTCCGAGCAGTGAAATTTATGACGGGCTTAGCGCCGTATACGATTACGGTCCCTGGGGCAGTGAACTCAAAAAAAACATCCGCGACTACTGGTGGAAAAGCATGACGCAACTGCAGGAGAATATTGTAGGCATTGATGCCGCGATATTTATGCACCCTACCACCTGGAAGGCATCGGGGCACGTGGATAATTTCAGCGACCCGATGATCGATAACAAAGACAGCAAAAAAAGATATCGCGTAGATCACCTGGTTGAGGCGCACGCCGAAACCTTACCCGCTGCACAGGCTGAGGCACTATTGACAAAAATGGAGCAGTTGCTGGCAGCCGATGATTTTGCAGGACTTGGCAACCTGATCAGCTACAACAAAATTAAATGCAGCATAAGCGGTAGCAGCAACTGGACCGAAATACGCCAGTTTAATTTAATGTTTAAAACAGAGTTTGGCGCTGTAGCTTCCGATAACGAACTTGATAACATTGTTTATTTGCGCCCGGAAACGGCGCAGGGTATTTTTGTGAATTTTTTGAATGTGCAGAAAACCGCGCGGATGAAAATACCTTTTGGTATTGCCCAAACCGGCAAGGCATTCAGGAACGAAATTGTTGCCCGCCAGTTTATTTTCAGGATGCGGGAATTTGAACAGATGGAGATGCAGTTTTTTGTTCGCCCGGGCACTGAGGGCGAATGGTACCGGTACTGGAAAGAAGCCAGGCTGCAATGGCATTTGAGTTTGGGGTTACCTGCCGAAAAGTATCGTTATCACGATCACGTGAAACTGGCACACTACGCCAAAGAAGCCTGCGATATTGAATTTGAATTTCCAATCGGATTTAAAGAAGTGGAAGGTATACACAGCCGCGGCGATTTTGATTTAAGCCAGCACCAGTTATACAGCAAAAAGAAGCTGCAGTACTTCGACAACGAAATTGACGAAACCACCGGCAAACCTTTCGGCAATTATGTGCCCTGCGTGGTGGAAACTTCCATTGGATTAGACCGCATGTTCCTGGCGGTGCTCTCCCATGCTTATGAAGAGGAAAGCATTGCAAAAGAAGACGGCACTACCGATGTCCGCACGGTATTACGCATACCCGCTAAACTGGCACCGGTAAAGCTGGCCATTCTTCCGTTAACTAAAAAAGACGGGTTACCCGAAATAGCCCGGACCATTATGCAGGATTGCCAGGAAGCATTTTATTGTTTTTACGAAGAGAAAGACACGATCGGTAAACGCTACCGCCGCATGGATGCCATTGGCACCCCTTTTTGCATAACCGTGGATCATCAAACCAAAGAAGATAACACCGTTACCATTCGCTACCGCGATACCATGTCCCAGGAAAGAATTGCCATTGCTGATGTAAAGGCATTGGTGATGGAGAAGGTGAAGTAGGGGGATGGTAAAAGGAGAGAGGGGAGAAGGAGAAGGAAAGAGGTGATATGTCCATCATGACAATTTCACCATCTGTCTGTTGCCTGCAATCTTGCATCCTGGCTTAGTCTGTCGGAAAACGAGTTAGTTTAGCTGGGTTCCTACATATCAAAACTTTAACATCTGAGGAATAAGCGTTGATCTTACAAGTCCCGAAACTCCCGAATAGAATTTGAAATCCCCATTTGCTGCGGAAAATCGATACTGTATCTTTAAGCTGAAAAATCTTCCGCTTATGAGATATGCAATACAAGTCCTGGCAATTACTTTCTTTACAACCATTGCCCACGCACAACCCACGCAAAAGCCGCCATTACATGGCAAGCACTGGATGGCTATTACAGGCAAGCCGCTTGCTGCGACAGCAGGCGCCGCTATTTTTCAAAAGGGAGGAAATGCAGTAGACGCTGCCTGTGCCATGCTGGCTGCCACCTGCACCATGTGGGATGTGTTGAGCTGGGGTGGCGAAACCCAGGCGTTGATTTATAATCCTAAAACCGGAAAAGTAATGGGCATTAATGCGCTTGGCGTAGCGCCAACGGGTGCCACCCCGGATTTTTTTAAAGCCAAAGGGATGGATTTCCCGCCTGAATATGGCCCGCTGGCTGCGGTTACTCCCGGTACCCCCGGCGGCCTATGCACCATGCTTGCCGAATACGGCACCATGAGTTTGAAAGAGGTATTGGAACCGGCGATGCAAATGGCTGCGGGCTATGCCATGGAAGCTCAAACCGCCAACAGCATTGAACGGAACAAAGCGCTCATTAAGCAATGGCCCTATTCCAGGAAAGTTTTTCTAACGCATGCCGGCGAGAAAAGGGAAGCGCCTGAGGCAGGAGAAATTTTTGTTCAAAACGACTTGCTGCAAACCCTGGAAAAATTAGTCGCTGCTGAACAACAGGCATTAGCAAAGAAGAAGAGCCGCAAGGAAGCCATATACGCGGCATACGATCGTTTTTACAAAGGAGATATTGCTGAAGCATTTGCGAAGGGCTGCCAGGAGCAGGGCGGGTTGATCACAGCCGCCGATCTGGCCAACTGGAAGGTTAAAATAGAAGAGCCGCTCAAGGTAAATTATAAGGGCATTGAAGTATATAAATTATCGCAATGGACGCAGGGCCCATCATTGCTGCAGGCGCTTAATATTCTCGAAAACTTCGATCTGAAAGATATGGGCTATAACTCCGCCAACTATATTCATACGGTTACCCAGGCCATGCAGCTTTCGTTTGCCGACCGGGATTTTTATTATGGCGATCCTTATTTTCCACCGGAGGAGCCCATGAAAGGTTTGCTTTCGAAGGAATA
This sequence comes from Agriterribacter sp., assembly GCA_036274715.1. Classification (GTDB taxonomy): domain Bacteria; phylum Bacteroidota; class Bacteroidia; order Chitinophagales; family Chitinophagaceae; genus Agriterribacter. The sequence continues at coordinate 3,641 of DASUFG010000308.1, read as the reverse complement.
TGCGAAGGAAAGATCAAGACTTATCGGTCCCAATAATGATCCTGCTGCTGGTCCGGGTGACCCTTACCGTTATGAAAACAAGATAAATCCTTACTTGGATATATTGCATAAAAGAGGATTTACAATGGACACCGTTCAAAACGAAAAGCGGGAAGGATCGGTACCTGCTCACGATGCCGTAACTGCAATGCCTTTTTCTGCACCGCAGGAGGAAGCGCTGTATAACGACCGGCTTTGGCGGGGTACTACTTCGATAGAGGCTGCCGATGCCGAAGGCTGGGTAGTTTCTGTTACGCCAAGTGGTGGCTGGATACCGGCCTGTATTGCCGGCAACACCGGCATTGGCATGAGCCAGCGCATGCAGAGTTTTATTTGCGACAGTACTTTAGATCCGTTTAATGTAGTGGAACCCGGCAAACGGCCAAGGGTAACGCTTACGCCTACGCTGGCTTTAAAAGATGGCAAACCCTACCTTTCCTTTGCCGTGCAGGGTGGCGATACACAGGATCAGAACCTGCTGCAGTTTTTTTTGAATGTGGTGGAATTTGGGATGACGGTGCAGGAAGCCACAGAAGCTGCGAATGTAAATACCGACCAGCTGTGGTTGTCGCTGGGAGGTACGGCTAATGAAGACAGAAAGCCAAGGGCGGGAAGCCTTTTGGTGAACTCCAATACACCGCCATGGGTCAGAAAAGAACTGGTGCAAAAAGGATACAGGCTCAGTTATGGTGATCGTACATCTGGTCCCATTAACGCCATCTACTTCGACTGGAAACATACATCATTATGGGGTGGCAGCAGTAACCATGGAGAAGATTATGGAATTGGCTGGTGAACCAACAAAACTATTTCCTGCGGCGATCACCCGTTTTTGTACTTCTATGTTCAACACTCATTCATTTTCACCTATAATAGTATATAAAGGAGAATGAGACGAACCTGCAACGATTTTCGCTGTAGTGAAGTTCTTCAATTGCACTAATTTTGAACATCTTCAAAACCGTTGGTTACCCATAATTTTTTTCACATGACAGATAAACATTTTCCTTATGCCGGCTTTGGTTCATTGGCTATACATGCGGGTCACCAGCAGGATCCAAACTATGCGCATCTTACGCCAATATATGCCACCTCCACATTTGTGTATGATGATGCGGAACAGGGCATGCGTCGTTTCAGTGGCGCGGAACCGGGCTATATATACACCCGCTGGGGCAATCCCACTTTTCACGAAGCGGAAGAAAAGATTGCAGCAATGGAAGCTTTTGGTATCAGCGATGGCGATGGAAATCCACTGTTGTTGAAAGCCTACCTGCAGGCCTCGGGTATGGCAGCCATCAGCACTTTAATGATGAGCACATTGAAAGCAGGCGATAAAATATTATCACATTATTCGTTATACGGCGGCACACAGGAGCAGTTAAACAACCTTTTGCCTGAGTTTGGAATTGAATCGATTATCGCCGACCTGCGTGACCTTAACCTTGCGGAGGAAATGCTGAAAAAGCATCCCACCATAAAAATGATTTATATAGAAACACCGGCCAATCCCACAATACAATGCGTGGATATAGAAGTCCTGGCTAAACTGGGCAAGCAGTACGGAAAGATTGTAGCCTGCGACAATACATTCGCCACACCTTACCTGCAGCAACCTTTTCGTTACGGAGTTGATTTTGTAATTCACTCTACTACTAAATTCCTCAATGGTCACGGTACTTCCATTGGCGGTGTGTTTATCAGTAAGGATGTTGCGTTCATGAAGGGAAAAGCGTATAAAGTATATAAAGCGCTGGGGGGCAGTAGCAGCCCATTTGATGCTTTTTTGCTGGTAAACGGAATGAAAACACTTGAAGTGAGAATGGAAAGGCATTGCAGTAATGCGGAACACACATCAACCTTTCTTTCTACCCATGCCGCCGTGGCTTCGGTAAATTATAATGGACTCCCGGCACATCCCGACTATGCGGTAGCCAAAAAACAAATGCGGCACCCGGGCGCTATGATGAGCTTTGAGCTAAAAGGCGGATTGCAGTCGGGTATTGATTTTATGAACAAATTGCAATTGTGTACCCGAACCGTATCGCTTGGCACCTGCGATACATTATTATGTCACCCCGCTTCCATGACGCATTACAGTGTGCCCAGGGAGCAGCGGGAACGGTATGGAATAACCGACGGATTGATCCGCATGAGCGTAGGCATGGAGAATATTGAAGATATACTGAACGACCTGGATCATGCATTGAAGTAATACCAGACGTTTGAAGTGCACATGAATAAGATGTATAGCACAAAGGGCTTGAACTTACAATGCTGTGGTGACCACCACCGTTTTATTCGGCTGATGACCGTTCAGGGTTAATAACAAGAAGCCGGAAATGCACAGAAATTTTTCTTGGCTTACATCATCACATTTTCTAAAATTTCATCGTTAAAACGCAACGTATAAAATATGAACATAGTAATTAGACCAGCGGAGAAGGAAGATTGCAAAAGATTGATGGAACTGATCAATGAACTGGCGGTATATGAAAAGGCGCCGGATGAAGTAACGGTAACCTTCGATCATTTTGTAGAAAGTGGTTTTGGTGCAAACCCGGTGTGGTGGGCCTTTGTTGCCGAAGTGCCGGATGCCAATGGGGGAACCCAAATTGTTGCGTTCGCTTTGTATTATATCCGCTATTCAACCTGGAAAGGGCAGCGAATGTACCTGGAAGATATTGTTGTTACAGAAGAATGGCGGGGTAAAGGCATTGGCAAACTATTATTTGACCGGTTGATAACAGAAGGGAGGGAAAAAAAACTGGTAGGGATGATGTGGCAGGTGTTGGAATGGAACGAACCGGCGATCAGGTTCTATAAAAAATACCGCGCTGATTTTGACGCAGAATGGCTGAATGGCAGCATTAGTTTTGATCATTAACCGCGCTTGATTTTTGAGAAATAATTGTTAACGCTGCACCCCATGCAACCTTGCGCCCTGCAAATACGTAATTTTAATCTGCCGGACGTTACTTTGCCGGTTGTTCCGCATCTGAATGATACCATATAAACATGAGAAACGTAGCACCAGGTTTTATTGTTTTTGCTTTGCTCTTTTTTTGCAGTTGTAAAAAAGAAAATAACAATAATACAACCCCCGACGACAGAATTAAGGATACCGCGTGGGCTTACGCAAAAGATATTTACCTCTGGAATAAAAATCTCCCATCCAGCTTTAACGCGAGAAGCTATGCCGACCCGGATGCTATCATGAAAGCTCTACGTCCCTACAGCCATGAACCTGGCTTTGCAGAGCCTGTTGACCGCTGGAGTTTCGGTATTAAAAAGAGTGAATGGAACGATGTAAGTTCCGGCATCAGCGGCGATTTCGGATTCAGCATATTTTTTAAATCAGAGAATGATCTCCGGGTCTCTTACGTTGAACCTGAGTCTCCCGCTGCCGCAGCTGGCATAGCCAGGAGCTGGCGCATCATTGCAGTGAATGGCAATACCACGGTGAATACAGATGATGCCACTATATCACGCATCTCAGATGCCGTGTTTAAGAGTTCATCAGGTAGTTTCACATTTAAAAAGCCAGACAGTACAGAAGTTGATATAAACCTTGCTGCCGCGAGTTACCAGGATACACCTAT
>DASUFG010000307.1:0-8465 GCA_036274715.1 Agriterribacter sp. | reverse complement strand
GTGTTGCTAATGGATATCAGGATGCCGGAAATGGATGGGGTAAATGCTATCTCTCTTATCCGGAAAGAATATGAAGCGATAAAGATCATTGTACTCACCATGTACGATGACCAGGAAATGATTTCGAAGATGATGGAAATGGGTGCTAACGCCTATCTTACCAAGACCACTGATCCGGAGGAGATATACAATGCCATATTAACCTGCATGAACGATGATTTTTACTTTAACGACTTGGTAAACAAGGCTGTATTATTAAAACTTCAGCATAAAAAGCAGGTTAAGCAGTACTATCCCAATCCAATAAAGTTCAACGAGAAGGAACTGAAAATATTGAAACTAATTTCAGAAGATAAAACAACGGAAGAAATATCGAAGGAAGTTTATCTTAGTCCGCGTACAATTGAAACCGTGAGGCAGCATATGAAAACCAAGGTCGGAGCTAAAACAATAGCTGGTTTGGTCATGTACGGGATGCGTAATAGATTGATTGATTGATGATTAGGAGCTCGATGTTGGTTTACGCAAACGTATGTTTATTATAATCGGGGGATAGTACGTTAGTAGTTTCCCGTTTTTTGTGCTAAAATTGCATTCTTGAAAATAGTAATTGATCCCTTACAGAAAGCAGTAAAAGAAATATTTTAATGAAAACCCAAGATTCCGGAGCCAGCCTTAAGGTGATTATTGCAGACGACCACGTTTTATTTAGGGCAGGTGTAAAAACGGCTCTTAGCCTCAAAAAAGACGTTCGTATAATAGGTGAAGCCGACAATGGACAACAATTATTGCATCTTCTCAAACACCTCATACCCGATGTTATTTTGCTGGACATCCAGATGCCCATAATGGACGGCATAACCACTCTTCCGGAAATAAAGAAGCTCTACCCCGATATCAGAATCATCATGCTTACCATGCATAACGATCACTCTATGATTTCAAAACTGATGGAATTAGGTGCGAATGCATACCTTACTAAAAACTCTGATTCTGAAGTAATTTATGAGGCGATAAAAACCTGCTACGCCAACGAGTATTATTTTAATGATCTCACCAATAAAGCGCTTCTCGATGGACTTCGAACTAAACGCCAGGCAGATGCCTTTACGTCTACCGAAGTAAAATTAACCGATAAGGAGAAACACATATTAAAGCTAATGTGCGAGGAAAAGAGCACAAAAGAAATTGCCGATATGGTGGACCTTAGCCCCCGCACAGTGGAAGCGATAAGAGACAAGCTCAAGTCGAAAACCGGTGTAAAATCTATGGCGGGACTCGTTATGTACGCCGTGAAGTCAGGTATCATTGAGAATAAGTAATTTTGCCTTTTTCAAGGCGCTCCATAATTGCTTCACTGTATGCATGGTTACTTCGTTCATAATGGTCAGCTTTTTCGGGAGGGGAAAGCAGTTATTTCTCCCGATAACCGTTCTTTCAGGTACGGAGATGGGTTGTTTGAAACCATGCGCGTCAACAATGGCAAAATTTTATTGAAAACGTTGCATTTTGAACGACTGCTGCGCGGAATGCGATTGCTTCAGTTTGATGTTCCTGAATTTTTTACGCCAACCCAACTCGAGGAAGATATCCTTTCCATGTGTAAGAAGAACCGGATTGAAATGTCGGCGGTTATCCGGTTGGTAGTCTTTCGCAGCGATGGCGGTATATATGAACTGGATGACATGAGACCGAATTATATTATCCAGGGAATCGCGTTGCAAAAATATCCTGCAATAAGTGATGGCAATGACGGGCTGGTTATTGATATTTATCCCGATGCATTTAAAGCCTGTACTATTTTTTCTGAGGTTAAGTCAAATAATTTTTTGTTATACGTCATGGGGGCAATGTATGCCAGGCAAAAAGGATTGGCGGACTGCCTTATTCTTAACCAGTTTGGTCGCATTGCCGATGCAACGGTGGCAAATGTTTTTTGGATTAAAGACCAGGTAATTAATACTCCTCCATTATCTGAGGGTGGCGTAGCGGGGGTTACCCGTAGGTTTTTATTGGAACAAATGCCTGTTGCCGGATTCGAAATAAATGAAAAGATGTTGTCTGAGGATGAGCTTTTAGCAGCAGATGAAGTATTTCTAACCAATGCAGTGCGTGGTATTAGAACGGTTGACGCTTTCAGGAACCGCAATTATGGTTCCGCCATAACAACAGTTATCCGGCGTTTATTGATGGACAGGTGGGATAATTAATGGTTTTTGAGGAAATCGGCAGTTGTTTTCAGCCCGGTACCTGTGTAGCTTCTATATTCTTTGATCCAATGATATAAGCCAAAGGCTGCAATCCACATAAAAATAAAATACTCCAGGCTGTAGAACTTAACCCCTTTAATGTAGTAGAGGTAAGTAGCTACCAGGTCTACTACTATCCAAATTACCCAGCATTCAATCTTTTTTTGAATCATGTAAAAGGTGGTTACGATGCTCATTACAGTAATAAAAGAGTCGAGGTAAGGATAAGCGCTGGGTAGTGAAAAGGCGCTGGGCAACCAAAGATGAAGGCTACTGGCGAATTTCCCCAAAATAAAAGTTCCGGCAAAGCCTATTGAAATTGTTGCAAAAAGCTGGGTTCTTTTCATGTAGCTCACTTTCAACTCCTGTTTCCTGTCTTCTTCGCCCGAACGTGGATGGGACCAACGCCACCACCCGATGATATTAGTCGCAAAGAAAAATGCCTGTAAAAACATATCAGGATAGAGCTGCACCTGGTAGTAAAGTAAAAATGCCAAAACCACATTGATGAGCCCGATTGGCCAGCTCCATATATTAGCTTTGGCGGAAAGCCATACCGCCACCAAACCAGTCAGCACTCCAAAAAATTCAATATAGCTCATGGAATAGCCAAGGATCTTAAAAAATTCGGTACTAACGTTGAAAAACTGGTTCAATGATGGGGGCTTTTAATGGTGGTCAGGATATAACAAAAATGTTATTTTTTGGCAATGTTATCCTTTTTCCTTCTTCAAATATTTCAATGAATTTCATCACGGCTTGTTTACCGTCTTCACCTAAATGTAAAGAATAATCATTTACATACAGGTCAATGTGCCGACGCATTACATCTTCGTTCATTTCCTGCGCATTTTGTTTTATATAGCCGGGTAGCAAGGGATAATTATTAAATGCGTAGATAATGCTTTGTCGTACCAATCTATCCAACTGTATTTGAAGTTGATTGTCGAAATCACGCCTGACAGCTATACCTCCTAACGGAATGGGATAGCCGGTTTGTGATTCCCAGAATTCGCCAAGGTCCATTAATTTGAACAATCCCTTTTCTTGGTAGGTGAATCTGTTTTCATGAATGATTACCCCTGCTGTTTTACCTGCACCTGGCATCGGGTCAAGCAAGAAATTCTCGATCTCACTAAATACTTTAAACAGTTTTTTCTTAGCCTTTGGAAACGCCAGTGAAAAAAGGAGATGGGCGGTTGTATCTTCACCCGGGATGGCTATCGTATATTCATTAATCTGGTCACGCCAATGGCCGTTATGTATATTATCGTGTGTTATGAGCAATGGACCCACCCCTTTTCCCAATGCTCCCCCGCTGTTCAGCATTATGTAATGTTGCAATACCAGGGGTAGTACGGCATAGCTGATTTTACTGATGTCTAACCTTCCTTCTATCGCCCATTGGTTCAGGGTTTGAACGTCTTCCATTATAACATCAAACTCAATGCCTTCGGTATCTATTTTATGATTCACCAATGCGTCAAAAATAAAAGTATCGTTGGGGCAGGGCGAAAATCCAAGCGTGAATGTCATGTTCAATAAATATTTTTGTGCTCAGCTCATCAGGTGATGCATAATCTCAATCAGTTCGCGGTTTAAGCTGCTAATTGCATCGCTGATTTGCCATTTTGTCTTATCTCTTTCTCCCGCAAAATTAGAAACAGATCTAAGCTGAATAAATGGAATGGCTTCCTGTAAACAAACATAATGCAGCGCCGCACCCTCCATTGATTCTATCACTATGCCATACTTTTCTATAAGTTGTTGTATTCTTAAGGCGCCGGTGGTTATTTCGTTAACACTTACTGCCCTTACCCTGGGTAGTTTTATTGCTTCCCATATCTTTTGGTGAGGATTTTTCAACAGCTTCGCCGAAAAAGGGAATGCATTCTCGTCGGCAAGTTTTAGGTCGAAGACATCGTAAAACCCATCATTTTCTTCAACCCCAAGGTCTCCTATTAACTCTTCTTTTACCAGTACAACAGATCCTGGCGGAAACAGCGGATGAAGCGTGCCGCCGATGCCGGCCTGTATAACCACATCGGGTCTGTTTTTATTGAAATATTTAAGAAGTGTGTATGTGGTATTTACAAGCCCTACACCAGTTATCAGGATGCTAATATTGAAATCTTTGCGGTAATACATTTTTTCGGCAAGATATTCCCGCGTAGTTTGAATTTCAATGGGAGTAGCCGCCGCTAACAGGATGTTCATTCTGCAAATGTCAGCATTTCGGCAATGAATTTGTATTGAGATATGGAGTTTTTGTTAGGCTTCCTGTGTATATCCTACCTTTGCCAAAATTTTTGGTTATATGGTGTACCTCACCCGTGTGGAACATTTTAACGCGGCACATAAGTTGTTTAATCCCGGTTGGGGCAGGGAAAAAAATGAGGATGTATTTGGTAAATGCGCCAATGAAAACTGGCATGGTCACAATTATGAATTGTACGTGACTGTTAAGGGAATTCCCGACCCCGATACTGGTTTTGTGATGGATGTTAAAATATTAAGCGAGATTATTAAAGAAACGGTCCTCGAAAAACTGGATCATCTCAATCTGAATGTTGATGTGGATTTTATGAAAGGGAAAATGTGTTCCACTGAGAACCTGGCAATAGGCATATGGGAACAACTTAAGAAATGTATTCCTGCAGGCGTGCAGATGCATTGTGTTAAGCTGTATGAAACTCCCCGGATTTTTGTTGAGTTTTATGGAAATTAAGGAATATACATTTGCTATTATTGAATAACAAAAAATGAACAAAAGAGTAGCAGTATACAGAAAGGAACACTTTAATGCGGCCCATCGGTTGTACAACCCGGAATGGGACAGCGCGACTAATTTCAAGGTTTTCGGGAAATGCAGTAACCCGCATTACCATGGGCACAATTATGAACTGGAAGTAAAGATTGTCGGGGAACCTCATGCGGATACAGGATTTGTAATGGATATCAAGGTGTTATCAGACATTATTCAGCAACATGTGATAGGGCGTTTTGATCATAAAAACCTGAATCTCGATACTGCTGAATTCAGGGATGTTAATCCTACAGCAGAAAATATTGCGATCGTAATTTATGGGCTGCTTCGTCCTTATATCGATGAAAAGTTCGACTTGCAGGTAAGGGTATATGAAACACCCCGGAATTTCGTGGAATACCCGGTCTGATATTACTACCCGGTTTACATTTTATTTTTTTTAAATTACAATATGGCGTATAAAAAAATTGAACACTATGATGATGCTACTACTTCATCATTAACGGAAATATACGGACAGGCAATAAAGTTGTTAGGTGAAAATCCTGAAAGGGAGGGGTTGTTAAAAACCCCCGAAAGAATGGCCAAGGCCATGCAGTACCTCACGCAGGGTTACGATCAAAATGCTGAAAATATTCTTAATTCCGCTAAGTTTCGCGAGTCCATGAGTGAAATGATAATCGTAAAGGATATTGAAATATTCAGCATGTGCGAGCACCACATGCTACCCTTTTTTGGCAAAGCTCATGTAGCCTACATACCCAACGGCTGGATAACCGGGTTGAGTAAAATTGCGCGGGTGGTAGATGTGTATGCCCGGCGTTTACAGGTGCAGGAAAGATTGACCACGCAGATACTGGATGCTATCCAGAATGCATTGCAACCACTGGGCGTTGCTGTAGTTATTGAAGCTTCACATCTTTGTATGATGACACGTGGTGTTCAAAAGCAGAATTCTGTGACCACTACTTCCGCCTTTTGCGGGCAGTTCGAAAAAAATGAAACGCGCAGCGAATTTATCAGGCTCACCGGATCAAAATTACATTAATACGAACTCCGGTAAAAGGGTTTCATGTATGCTTCGTCCTATAGATAATTATTTTCTTCAGCAACCGGAGCCTGCAAAAAGTTGCCTGCAGTTTTTACGAGCTCATATCCTAAGCAGCAACAATGATATGGTAGAAACGTGGAAATATGGTATGCCTGTTTATTGCATTAAAGGGAAGATGGTTTGCTATTTATGGACGCATAAAAAATATCTTCAACCTTACCTTGGTATTGTGAAGGGGCATAAAATCGATCATCCCGATTTAATCACAGAAAAAAGGGCGAGAATGAAAATACTCTTGATTGATCCAACTAAGGATATCCCCGTAAAAAAGATCAACAGCATTTTAAAAGAGCTAATTGCACTGTATACGTGACTGGCTTCCGTTGAGCGAACAAGGCATTTTTCCAATGATTTAAGGTACTGGTAAGGTGCCGCAGCAGAACAAGTTCGCAACTTTTATAAAATCCCTTTATTTTTGAAACAGTAAACCAAAAAAACATTCATCCATGAAACATGCATATGTATTTCCAGGACAGGGCTCTCAATTTGGCGGGATGGGTAAGGAATTGTACGAAAGCAATGCAGCTGCCAGGGATTTATTTGAAAGAGCCGATGAAATAGCGGGTTTTGGCATTTCCGATATTATGTTTAATGGCACTGACGAAGATCTCAAGCAAACCAAAGTAACGCAACCTGCCATATTCCTGCACTCCGTTATTCTGTACAAAACATTGGCCGATGCCAAACCTGATATTGTTGCGGGCCACTCATTGGGCGAGTTCTCAGCTTTGGTGGCTAATGGTGCGCTTTCTTTTGAAGATGCGCTAAGATTGGTTATTGTTCGCGCACAGGCTATGCAGAAGGCTTGCGAATTGCAACCTTCTGCTATGGCAGCAGTGTTGGCCCTGGATGATGAAAAGGTGGAAGAAGTGTGTGCAGCTATACAAAACGAAACGGGTGAAATTGTTGTACCCGCTAATTATAATTGCCCCGGGCAGTTGGTCATCAGTGGTTCTGTGAAAGGAATTGAGATTGCCGTTCAGCGGATGAAAGAAGCAGGTGCAAAGAGGGCATTGGCATTACCTGTTGGCGGCGCTTTTCATTCACCAATGATGGAGCCCGCCAAAGCCGAACTGGCTGCGGCGGTAGAAGCTGCAGTTTTTCACACTCCCTCAGTTCCGGTTTACCAGAACTTTACTGCCATGCCAGTAACGGATCCTGATATTATAAAAAAGAACCTGGTTGAACAGTTAACCGGCGCGGTACGCTGGACGCAAAGTGTGCAACGAATGATTGCCGATGGCGCTTTAAAGTTCACCGAGGTAGGACCCGGAAAAGTATTGCAGGGGCTTATTGGCAAAATTGATAAAACGGTTGAAGTGGACGGCAAAAATTAAAGTGCGATATCTTTGCACAGGCAGGTAATTGATCAGAGTAGAAAAATAGTCAGGCATGGCAAAGATCAAGTTAAGTGTACTGGACCAGTCCGTAGTCTGTTATGATAAAACTTCCCGGCAGGCCATCGAAGAAACCATAGCTACCGCAAAACTGGCCGAAAAACTGGGTTACACCCGCTTCTGGGTTTCCGAACATCATAATTCAACCTTTATTGCAGGTACCGCACCCGAGGTGCTCATGGTAAAACTGGCGGACGAAACCAACCGTATTCGTATTGGCTCGGGCGGTATTATGCTGCCCAATCATAGCGCCTTTAAAGTGGCTGAAAATTTTAGAATGCTGGAAACGCTTTTTCCGGGGCGCATTGACCTTGGCATGGGACGTGCACCGGGGGGCGATCGTATTACAGCGTCGATCCTTAATCCGTCGAACGACTTTAGCGAAGAAAGTTATTTGAGACAATTGGAGCATTTGCAGCATTTTTTCAGGGATACTGCGGGTACTCGGCACGGCCCCATCATCGCAGCTCCACAGTCGACGGGGGTGCCGATGCAATGGATATTGAGTTCCAGCGGCGGCAGTAGTCAGATCGCCGCTAAATTTGGAATGGGATTGGCTGTTGCGAGGTTTATCAATGGCTTTGCACAGCCGGATGTAGTAGAAACCTATCGAAAAAATTTCATTCCTTCATCCCAATTCGCTGAACCTCATGCTTTGTTATCCATTGCGGTGCTTTGCGGCGAAACCGAAGAAAAAGCCGCTCAAATGCGGAAATTTCTGAATTATATCCACCTGCAATTTGAAAGAGGGAACTTCCATGAACTGGGCAATTATGAGTCTATCGAGGATTATCAATTTTCGCCAGCTGAGTTAGAGCGAATCCAGTACAATAGCGGCAGGGTAGTTTCTGGAACCAAGGAGGAAGTAAAAATACAATTGACAGCGTTAGCAGATGATTTTGGCGTAGACGAGATAATTGTTACCACCATAACAGATAATG
>DASUFG010000306.1:0-4393 GCA_036274715.1 Agriterribacter sp. | reverse complement strand
TCCCGTGCCAAAACAGCCGGTATTGTTGCACCGGTTGACCTGGAAAGAAGCCGAAACCAGCTCCTGGCCGACAGTGCATCTTATGAATCTGCCAGGAAGCTTGCCCAATCTTACAACGAAATTGCCGGCTATGTTGCATTGCAGGCGCCTTTTGATGGTGTTGTAACTGCACGATCCGCAGACAGGGGAGCGTTGGTGGGCAATAACCAGGTGATACTAACCGTCCAAAATAATCGTACGCTTCGGTTACGCGTAGCCGTTCCGGAATTATATGTGGCATCCAACTATGCACAAAAAGAGGTCATATTTAGTGTTGATGCCTACCCGGAAAAATTGTTTACAGCAACTCCCACCCGAAAGAGTGGCAGTATTGACCCTTCTACAAGAACGGAATTATGGGAGTTTGCGTTCAATAATAAAAATGATGAATTAAAAGCAGGGGCATTTGCTTATGTAAAATTGAACCTGCAAAGAACGGGCAATTCGTTTGTGTTGCCACCATCCGCAATTACCACCAACCAGGAGCGAAAGTTCATTATCCGGGTAAAAAACGGTAAAGCGGAATGGGTGGACGTTCGCCAGGGAATGACGACGGATGGGGGCATAGAGGTTTTTGGTAACCTTAATAATGGTGATACCATTGTAAGCCGGGCAACCGACGAAAGAAAACCGAACAGTGCGGCTTATTGGAAACCCGGCTATTAAAATTATATCACTATTAACTATAGCCAGATCCCATGTATTAATGAACGCAGCATTTAATCGTATAATGGCATAGTTGCATAATACGCAGTAACAAACAAAACGCTGAAGGGCGCCCCGATTCAACGTTCAACTCAACCGAGGGTCTCCGGCAACGTCGGCCCGGCTGAACCATCCGGGTTGGTAATTGAGTTTTGATATGCGAAAAATTATGCACTGGATAGTGTTTCCGTGAATAACACGATGCATGCAAAATCATGCACTTCGTTTAGTATGCAGAGACTTGCAACGACGTTATGCTTCCTTTTCCAGGAAACGATTTCGTTTTCTGCTTTACCAGAAATAACTTACGACGGAAACCATGATAACGAATTTGTAAGTTCTGCATGAAATAAAGATTTAACCATAGGGCCTGCTTTATACCAACTATTTTCGACATTAATATTTTTGGTGTTCTACCATAGAACAGCTTTTGCATATATTTGACGCTGTTAATAAAAAATAGTTTATGTTTTCTTCCATCCGCCTTAAAGTCATTTGCATCTTTTGTATAACTATAGTTTTAGCAACACACCACGTGTTTTCGCAAACCGGGAGCGCAAGCGAACCCGTTCGCTATGTTGGGGGCGTAACCATCGACCCTGGTGTGCATGAAGGCCGCCTGAGGTGGGCGGTAGGGGCGGAGAGCGTTCAGCTTATGCGCGTGAACAGAACTTACGGCAACATGGTTGCGGATACAGGCTGGACTTACAACCATGCACCCAATCTCGCGTACTGGAATGGAAAATTCTACCTGCAATATCTCAGCAACCCGGTCGACGAACATATTGCTCCCGGCAGAACCTTGTTAACCACCTCTGCCGATGGAAGACATTGGGAAAAACCTGTGGTATTGTTCGCGCCCTACGAAGCGCCGCCCGGCACAAAAATTCCGGAAGGATATAATGGCTACATGATGCACCAGCGTATGGGCTTTTATACGGCGCCAAATGGCAGGTTGCTTACGCTGGCATTTTATGGGCATACAGAAGATCCATTTCAAAAAGGCGGTATAGGACGGGTAGTCCGGGAAATCTATAAGAATGGCGAATTGGGACCTGTTTATTTTATCCAGTACGAAACTCATGCTTCGTGGAATGAAACCAATACGAGTTTCCCCTTCTATAGAGCTTCGAAGGATACCGGTTTTGTGTCGGCATGCAATGCCCTGCTGGGCGACAGGCTAAAAACATTGCAATGGCGGGATGAAGATGACGAAAGTGACACGTTGTACACCGAAAATAAAAATGATGACCATCTTTCCGCGCTATCTTATTTTCAAAGGAAGGATGGTAAAACAGTAATGCTATGGAAAAAATCAAAAGCCGCGTTGTCTGAAAACAATGGACTTACTTTTTCCTATCCTGTAAAAGTGCCCACGCTGATTATGTCGGGCGGTAAAAACTGGGGCCAGCAAACGGATGATGGCAGGTATGCGATGTGTTATAACCCTATTGAATCATCGGAATATCGCTACCCGCTGATCGCCATAACGAGTGACGATGGCATTATTTTCGATAACATGGTGTTGGTACAGGGCGAAGTTCCACCGCGGCGTTTTTATGGCAGATGGAAAGATTTTGGACCCTGTTATGTGAGGGGCATAAGCCCGGGCAATGGTAACCCGCCGGGCAATGATATGTGGCTTACCTACAGTATGAATAAAGAGGATATATGGGTTACCAGGGTGCCCGTTCCTGTTAGGTACGATGTTGACAAACCCGTTAATGATGATTTTAACCGGTTGCATGCGGGTGGTGTCATTCCGGGCTGGAATACCTATTCGTCACAATGGGCTCCTGTTTCTATAGCTGCTTTCCCGGGTGCTGCCAATAATAGCCTTCAACTGATGGATGAAGATCCATACGACTACGCAAGAGCGATAAGAGTGTTTAAGGAAACTACGAATGCCGACATTGCTTTCAGGTTATTGGCTGAGCAAAATAATACAGGTGAACTATCTGTTGATATCACCGACCGTTACGGCAATCGCCCCGTTCGCATTAATTTTAACGATAAAGGCGAAATTGAAGTATTGGATGGAAGTAAGAAGGTGATACTGCAAAACTTTAAACCGGGTGAATGGTATGATTTTCACGTTACCGTGAATTCAACCTTGAATGGTTATTTTGATCTTGCCATAAACGGGAAAAAGATGATTAACAAGGCTGCACTGGCAGAAGCCGTAAAATCTGTTGAAAGAATATCCTTTCGCACCGGCGCCTACCGCGAATTGCCTACCCGGACAACGCCCAATGAAATACCAGGGCCGCCTTTGCCGGGTGCAGATGAAAAAGTGGCAAAAGCCGTGTTTTATGTGGATGATGTGAAGCTGAAGTAAGAATGCCTTAAAGTACAGGGAATATCATAAAAACTGTAAAAAAATGTAGGAGCTATACAACTCAGCTCTCCATAAATACGTAGTCTTCCATACGGGATTAGCAGCGTCTTGTTGTTCGCTTTGATAAATTCTGTGTAATTTCCCTTATCATCAATTAAACGATTTTAGCAATGAAACCTGTGTTTTCATTATGGATCGCTTTAATGAGTTTTTTTGTTCCTTTCTGTTTGAATGCACAGTTCATTTCCACATACGCGGGAACCGGGCAGGGAGGCTATAGCGGCAATGGTGGCCCCGCTACTGCTGCACAATTGTCCGATCCACTGGGCGTTTGCGCAGATGCAGCCGGTAACATTTATATTGCCGATCATTCCAACCATGTTATCAGAAAAGTAAGTACAGATGGAAGCATCAGTAATTTTGCGGGAAGCGGTGAATATGGATATAGTGGAGATGGCGGGCTTGCTGTTGATGCCAGTTTGGAATATCCTTTTGGATTGTACGCCGACAAATCGGGCAATATTTATTTTACCGACAGGTTGCGCTGTGTAGTACGGAAGGTGGATGGCTCCGGTATTATTACAACTGTTGCCGGCAGCGGAGTATCGGGGTATGCGGGAGATGGCGGATTGGCTACCAATGCCAGGCTGCATGCACCGATGGGTATTGGCGGAGATGGCGACGGCAATATTTACATTGTTGAATTTGTGAATTTAATTGTGCGGAAACTAAGCAGAGATGGTGTCATCACTACGTTCGCAGGTAACAGGAGGGTAGGTTATACCGGCGATGGCGGGCCTGCGGTAAATGCCAGTTTCAATTCCCCGGTTGGGATATGGGTAGATGAGCAAGGAAATGTTTTTGTAGCCGATACAGACAACTTCGCCATCCGAAAAATTAATAAATCAGGAACCATAACCACGGTGGCCGGTAATGGTACAAGGGGGTACACCGGCGATGGCGGACTTGCAAAAGCGGCGCAACTCAAATCACCCTACGGCGTCTATGTAAATGAAAAGGGCGAATTGTATATCGGTGATTCAGGAAATGGTGTAATAAGAAAAGTGAATACTTCCGGAATAATAGAAACCTATGCCGGCAATGGAATAAAGGACTACTCCGGCGATGGCGGTCTTCCCCTGGATGCGGCATTTATTGCACCCACTTTTTTATGCGAAGACAAAGATGCAAACCTGTATATAGCAGATGGACAAAGTCATGTGTTAAGAAAGATCGGCGCATGTGCGACCGTGGCGATCAAGTCCCAGCCGGAGGATGTATCTGTGTGCGATGCGGGCGGTACAACCTTTA
>DASUFG010000305.1:0-12663 GCA_036274715.1 Agriterribacter sp. | reverse complement strand
CATTATCTTTCCCTACCGGGTTATTCTTTGCCCGTGCCAAAAGTGCTAAGCGAAATTCAATAGGATCTTTTCCCGCCAGCTCAGCCAGTTCATCGAGGAAAGATTGCTCGGCTCCCCCAATAAAATTTGACCGGGGCGCCCGAAAAGCGCCTATGGTAATATTGCTGTCCAATGACCAACCCTCGGCCAGGTAATTATCTACAGCACCTGCCGGAAAGCGGTTTGCAGCCACTGCATGTTCAGGGATTCCGCCACCACGTACATGAAATGCGATAAGATTGTTATCCTTGTCCAGCGCTGCCTTATAAGTGGCAGTGTACATCGGCCGGTAAATACCGTAGGTCATGTCATCCTCACGGGTATACACCAATTTTACCGGTGCATTTATTTTTTGGGATATCACCGCCGCTTCAACAACATGATGACCATATGCTCTCTGGCCAAAACCTCCGCCCATTCGCGCCAACCTGATATGTATTTTTTCTTTGGGTAATCCCAACCGGGCAACGAGTGTTCTTGTAGCAAATTCCGGTGCCTGTGTGGGTGCATATATTTCCGCTTGATCAGCTGTAACATGTGCAAAACAATTAACCGGTTCCATGGTATTATGCGCCAGGAAGGGAGCCGTATAAGTACGCTCAAGCAGTTTGGCGGCCGATTTAAATGCAGCCTCAGGATCACCATCTTTACGCAATAATTTGCATGGCTTTTTTTCCATTTGTGCCATGCTGGCCTTGTGCGCTTCTGTACTCTC
This sequence comes from Agriterribacter sp., assembly GCA_036274715.1. Lineage (GTDB taxonomy): Bacteria > Bacteroidota > Bacteroidia > Chitinophagales > Chitinophagaceae > Agriterribacter. Next base: position 11,909 of record DASUFG010000305.1, on the reverse strand, counting down.
TAGTCCTGCTGGTATCTTCACGGTTTGCTTACCGTTCCGACCCTGAACCACAATACTGGTTTCCGGCATTTTCTCCCAGGATACTTTAACTGCTTTTTTTGCATTCATCACTTCCCAGGTGGTATTGCCAACCACCACTACCAGGTCCGTAAAGCTGGTGGTATCAAAACCGTTTCTTTCATAATCATCCGGCAACGTCTTTATCGTAAATATATCTTTGATGCCGGGCATGGATCTCGCCACTGAATCATCAACAGATTTTACGGTCAGCCCAAATGCAGGAGGATGCACAATCATGGCGATTAACATTCCTTCCTGTTTATAATCCAGGGTAAACAGGGGTTTACCGGTTACTATATTCAACCCATCAACATTTTTCCGGGAGGTGCGTATAATTTTAAAATCGCTTACATTTTTCAATGTAACATCTTTTGGCACGGGCATACCGGCTGCCCGCGAAGCCATCTCACCATAGCCTGCCTTTTTCCCACTGGCTTTATGGTATAGAACCCCAGCGTCGGTAGTGATTTCACTGGCAGGTACACCCCAGGTTTCGGCCGCTGCCGCAACCAATACCTGGCGGGCTGTTGCCCCCGCTGTTCGTAATGGCTTCCATGCGGTTCGCATGGCCTGGCTGCCCCCGGTGAACTGGCGTTCAAATCTTTCGGGAAAAAAATCGGCCTGTTCTACGATCACATTTTTCCAGTCCACATCTAATTCTTCGGCGAGGATCATCGGCATAGATGTTTTTACGTTTGATCCAAATTCGGGGTTGGTCGACATCAGCGTAGTCACGCCGTTTTCGCCAATCTTGATGTAGTTATTCAATTCAAACCATTCTTTGGGCAGCGTAAGCACCTGTTCCGGCGTAGGTTTGCAACCGGCCAACCAACTAAAACTAAGCATCATGCCCCCGCCGGCCAATGCCGATACTTTCAAAAAAGAACGTCTGTTATATTTTGCTTTTGGAGTTAACATGGTAATCATTTTTTAAATGTTTAAGGAGCTGCTTTTAATCGCCTGAACGCAGTGGAAGCAGGTTGAAATTAAACTTCCTGTCCGGCCGCCGTTTTAATGGCAGTCCTGATGCGGAGGTATGTAGCGCAGCGGCAAATGTTACCGTTCATGGCTGCTTCAATTTCGGCATCGGTTGGGCTTGGGTTGCCTTTTAGCAGGGCCGTGGCACTCATAATCTGACCCGCCTGGCAATAGCCACACTGCGCAACATCATGCTCAAGCCAGGCTTTTTGAACCGGGTGATCTCCTTTTTCAGAAATCCCTTCGATGGTAGTAATGGCTCCGCTTCCTACCTGCGCAACTGCCAATTGGCATGAACGGATTGCAACATCATTCAGGTGGATGGTGCAGGCCCCGCAGGCTGCAATGCCGCAGCCGTACTTGGTTCCGGTAAGGTTTAAATGGTCGCGCAATACCCATAACATAGGCGTGGCAGGATCAACATCCACCTGCTGCACTTTACCATTAATTGTTAATTTGAAGATGGCCATAATAGTCAGATTTATAAAAGCAGTGTGAAAGAAATTGTTGGGTAATTTCCAAACTATAAATAAATACCGGCCTTAAGTATGCAAATCAACTCCTAAATTACAAAAAACAAACAACTCGCGTTGATCATAAATATACATGGTCACAAAAACGTCCAGGACTAGCGGAAGTGGGCAATCGAATTTCGTCCGCCCCGGCTGGTGCCAAATAAGTTGACAGGCGAAATGGTTGCAGAAACAAAAAGTGAAGCATTTTTTGCATTTGCAGGTTTTTATGTGTCATTTCATTTGCTAATTCATTAAATGCGCATGCACATTTCTTACATTTAGTAGTTCCTCTTCTTCACAAAATAATACTGAATCCGGGAACCTATAAAAGCAAATAGTAGTCCATTCAGCACCGAAATAATAACTACAATTCCCGGGGCAAGCTCATCTGCGGGTGGGATATGATCAAGGAAAATTAATTTAAACATCAAAAGGAAGCCGGCTACGCCCAGTTCAAAACCGCTGGTTATGCCTACTTTATTTTTCATAGCCGGCCACTTCAAAAGCTTATGTTTGTTTTTCCTCACTGCACATTTTTACAAAATACTTTTGAATACCTTTAATATTCACCATAACGAAAAATGCTGGAGTTAATTCCCATAAAAAGAACCTTTGAAGAAAATGCAGCATTCGCTGCGAATGCTGGGTGTTTGGATATTTTACGAATGAGCATTGATTTCTACAAGCGCATTGGGTTTGTTTTTCCCTGGATCGGCTATTTTGCCGTTGCTGATGGAAACATTGTTGGAAGCGCAGGCTATAAAGGACAGCCGGTAAACAATAAAATTGAAATCGCCTACGGAACAAATCCCGGTTTTCAGCACCAGGGGATCGGAACAGAAATTTGCAGGCAGCTGGTAGTACTTGCCCACACCACAGACCCAAACTTAATGATCACCGCCAGAACGCTGCCACAGGAGAATTATTCAACCAAAATCCTTCAAAAAAATGGCTTTAACCTGTTAGGCATGGTGTGGGACAAAGATGATGGCAATGTTTGGGAGTGGCGTTTTGAGGGACACAACCCATATTGACATTTTGGATATCAACTTTTAAGACGAAGCGATATGGAAAGCAAAAAGGTTGCTGGTTTTGACACAACAACCGTTATGCAAGGAAAAATATTCGTTATAGCTACCTGGTTTCATCGGATTTTACCTTGTCAAGCGTTGCTTTTCCCGGGAGATAAATCTGCAACCCGAAATGCAAACTGAAATTGCTTTGGAAACCATCATCACCGAAGCCAACTAATGGATTCCACTTAAATAAGGTTTCAAGACCAATATTCTCAGTGATAAAATACGCATAGCCCGGGCCAAAGCCAATACCTAAGCCATTGGTAGAGCCGCCTCCATCTGAAATATTCCTTCCTTCAATCCCCGCATTTGCTTCGCCAAATAAGCGTCCGTGCTTTAGCAGGTTGACCTCCTCTTTATTTACATAATAACGAACAAGCGGACCAATACCATACGTAGTTTCTGTTGGTGAACTTTTGTTGAGTTTGTTAATGCCAAACTGCACATATCCGCCAATAGCCAAATTATCCTTGATAAACCAGCCAGCTTTAGGACTAAGATCAAGCGAAAACCCGGCATCATTTTCAAGACCTATCTTGAAATTTGCCAAATCGGCACCAACGAGTACATTACCCTTTTGTATTTGTGCATAAGCGGCGGACGTGAGCAGGAGACAGACCAATGCGAGTGGAAGTGTGATTTTTTTCATAGCCTTAATTTGATTGTGAAAAAATGATAACGTTGTCGAACCGGGAGTAATCAGACAAACTTCCAACAAGGGTCTATCAACTGCAAGATAATACTTTCTATCTTTTTAGATAGCTATTGCAACCCGTTTTTTATCAATGTCCCGTGCATTCATGGATAGCCTGTGTCATGCACCTATACGTATAGTTGATGATCGGGAGAATATCTAAAGTCTCAAAAACCAAATGGAAAAAAATACAGAAGGTTTTAATCCGCCACACGGCAGCTATCGCCATTTACTAATCTACCAGGTCTGCTGAAAACCAGGAGCCGGGGATTTGCGCCAACTCCATGATTTGCCTGAACCGAATTGGAAGCCATTTGTTGAACCTGCACCCAAAAGCATGGAAAAAGCTTCTATTAAAAGGTAGATTAAGAGAGCAAATGACAAAAGCAAGGATAGATGAAAGGAGTAGCATCAAATCATTATCCAGCTCAAGAACAATGATGACACCAGTGGCAGGTTGCAGGAATCACTACAGCAGTCGAATTACATCTTACCACAAAGTTTGAGTTGTGTTTTTTGAAATCTATTCATCAACCGTTAGCTCCTGTTCTCCGTCATCCTCTTTTGGGTTGGTATAGTTATAAAATGATAGCACGGCACGACGCACCTGTTCGGCAAGCACAATTTTAGGATTATCGCGGCTGAATATAAAAGCGGTGCGTTCATTGGGGTTATAATCTTTGGCAAATAAAATATCATACGAATAAAAAAATCCCATTTTTCCAATGGTGAATAACGCTTTGCGGCGTACCAAAATGTTACTGAAGACTTCACTTTTTTTGCGGGTTTTGATCCCAAAGCAAATTCCAAATGTTCTGATATCGTCATCATTAAGGTGCTTCACCAGGTGTTGTTTTAGTTTCAAAGCCTCCATGCTATTATCGTCCACCTGGAAATTTAATTCATTGGCTGCATGCCTGATATTTATCTGGTATTTATCCAGCAGGTAACTCCAGTCAGACTTGTTTGCTTCGTTGATTCCTTTTATGATAATTGTTTTCCAGGGCGTGGAGCACAATTGCCCGGTTGCTGTTTTTACGCAAAGCTGGCACACCTCTTTTAAAAATTTTATGCTGAATAATTCATCCCGGCTGTAAATGCCCAGCCAATATTTATCATTGTACCGGTTCAGTCCCTCATAGTACGGAAGATTAAAAGGCGGTAATGGTAACGGGCCTTCTGCCGGTCTTTTATTGAATGCACTTGTATCAACCCGTTCGTAAAGTTCATCCCCGCTTGCCTCGTTGTTATCATAAAACTTCAGCTTGTTTGAAAGGATAGTTTCTTCAATAAGTGACGATACGGCAGCTACATCTTTTGTGTGAACCACATCTTTCCATTCATATATAATATTTGTTTTCGGAAAACGGATGAACAAATGCCAGAAATGCGGTTCGGCGGCCGAGGCTACCCAGTTAATGTTTCCGGTAAGTAACGGTGTGAAACTCTGGTTAGCATCACTGATATTTATTTTTAGGCGGGGGAGGTGGTTTATTGATTCAAATATCTCGGAGTACACATTTTCTGTAAGCCAGGTATTGTTAATAAAAACGCCTTCAGCAGGAAAAGAGCTCATAATATTGGGAAATTCTTCATTATTTACTTCGTAACTGACGCCCAGCATGTCGAGTTCGGCCGTCAAATTACCAAGCTCTTCGATCGAGATATCAAGAAAAAGCTGCTGGCGCAAACCAAACCTCACACATCGCAATCCCGATTTACCTGCCGCCAGCAGGATATTGTAAAAATCTTCCAGCGAAATAATTCCGCCCTTAAAATTAACTTTGATTGTATTTATATTTTTCATGTTGACCAGTTTCTTTTTTTGTGACATAAATGTACCGAACAGCATCTGTACCTTGATCAAAATACCATAATTTTTACCTAAAAGAATGGGCTATGGGGCAGATCAATTGAATAAAATTCACCCTGGAGAATAATGAACGTACGATTTTTAAACAAAAAGGGAGAGGATAAACGCAGTTAATTCGGTAAATCCAGTCAAATCTAATATCCGCTGCTACCACTACAGGTATAAACGGTTATGCTTCCTCAAAACGTTGTTATATTCAACCCGGCAGGCAGTACTGTGAAACTTCAATAATTAGTTATTAATTTGGTGTTTATAGTGGGCGTACACCGGGTAAATACCCTACATAGAATATAATGCACAGAACATTTTGACACAACTCTATAGTTTATCAAAACTCACCTACTCAAACAGAAAAGAGTGAATATATCAATACACAAGATAGGTTTTTGGGCGGGGCTTGCTGCATCTGGTGCAACATGGGCATTTGTTATTGTTCAGCTGCTACAGCTGGCAGGTGCGTTCCATTATCCGCTGGATGAGATTCTAATCTATGGAACATCTCTCTGCATTGTCATCCCATTTACTCTCGAAATTCTTGCGCTTCATTATATAACACCGGATCATAAGAAGTTTTGGAGCCATGCAGCCTTAGTCTTTACTATTATCTATGCAGTGTTTGTTAGCGCAAATTATATTGTTCAATTGGCAACCGTTATTCCAATGAAGCTCAAAGGTGCTGCTAACGAAATTGGCATTCTTGAACAAACGCCGCATTCCCTGTTTTGGGACTTCGATGCGCTGGGCTATATATTTATGGGGCTGGCAACATTATTTGCTATTCCGGTATTCGGGAAGCATGGGTTTCAAAAATGGATTAGGATTTGCTTTGCAGCAAATGCGCTTGTTACCCCTTTAATTACATTTGTATACTTCTATCCGGAATATTCCGCCAAACTCCTCATGCTCGGTTTGCCCTGGGCAATAACAGCGCCTCTTTCCATGCTGATGCTGGCTATTATGTTCAAAAAAAATGACAAAAATCATGATGGCAATGCTTAACGATAAGCTTTAGAAGGCAAATGTCTGGACTAAAATCATATCGACAACAAACCCTCATCATAGAACAAAAAGAAAATCGGGACCATCTTTAACCCATGAAAAGCAAAAGAGCATCAATATCTTTCGGTGCCCTGGTGGCATTGGTGGGTTTCGTGCTTTCTGGTCCGTTAGGATTTTTATTGGTGCAGATTACTAAACCCCAACCCGCCTGGACATCCCCTGAAATCTTTGTTTCCCACTATCATTTCATACAAAATGTCCCCTATTACTTCGGGTTCATCCTGGTTGGAGGCATGCTTATTCTTTCTGCTGCACATTATATCAATGCAGATCAAGAAAATGCATTTGACCAGCTGCAGATCCTGCTATCCCTCGTTTTCACCATCATTTTTGCTACCTTTATTCTATCTAATTATATCTGCCAAACAACTTTTATTCATCACTTAGCCAGCAACTATAAATCTGAGTATAATAACACTATTTCCACCTTTACGATGGCAAATCCCGATTCCGTTAGCTGGTCAATAGAAATGTGGGGGTATGGCATGCTTGGAATTGCTACATGGCTACTGTCTGCTTTTTATAAAGAAAAAAGCAGGGTTATTTATAAGGTACTAATTATAAACGGCATAGTTAGTTTACTAAGTGCAGTGCTGTACACAATCGATGCTGGTTGGCTTTTGACAACAACAGGTATAGTAAGCTATTTTGTTTGGAATTTGCTGATGATCGTTTTGCTTGTATTAGTCTACCGACATTCAAAATACCGCAAAATGACTATTAAATATTCAAAACAAAGGCAATTCTGGATTGATAAACAAAGCAAGATGTCTTAAAAGAAAAATCAGCATGTCAGTTACAGGACAATGTTAAAAACAACGGAAAAAATAACGTACTCTGCATTAGGCCTATCCCTCCTGCTTTTGGCAATAAACGCGTTTGCTGGTGGATATTTTGGAATGACAGGAGCCCCGGCCATCCCCACCGAATGGTTGAAAGGCAGTCCACTCCTTAATTATTTTATTCCAGGTCTTATGCTTTTTGCGGGTGTTGGTGGTTCTGCGCTATTTGCTGCAAGAATGATATTCAGGCCGCATTCTATGGCGCGAACAGTTGCTCCCAGTTGTGGTTATGATTGTTCTTGCCTGGAGTGCGGCACAGATCATTATGATCGGGTACGCTTCGTGGCTACAACCAACCAATGCAGCGGCGGGCGTATTAATTCTTTTATTATCCAGGATAATTCTAAAATATGAGCTTTAAGTATTTTATGTTTTGGGTTCCAATGATAGTGATTGCTATTGCAAACGGAATGCTGCGGCAATTTGCCTTGATGAATTATATGAATCAGTTAAGCGCACATCAATTATCAACTTTGATATTGATTGCGCTATGCTCAATGTATATATGGCTTGTGTTTCCACTGTTGGATATTAAAAGCGTTAAACAAGCGGTTTTGACCGGAGCTATATGGGTGGTGCTCACAATACTGTTTGAATTTTCGTTAGGGCGACTGGTAAACCGCTCGTGGGAAAGCCTTTTGCAGGACTATAATATTATTGAAGGCCGGATTTGGCCGTTCTTCCTGTATTGTCTTTTGTTTTTGCCGTACGTGGTTTATGTGTTAAAGAAATAAACCTGAAACCATTTGCTTTTCATAAATTGAGGTGGTAACCCCATACGATGGAACGCAGAACATTTATTAAAAATACGGGCACTCTTGGTCTAGTACTTTCCGCCTTTCCTTCAGTTGCCGGTAGTTTGAAAAAGAGTACTAAACCATTTTTCCCTCCGGTGAGGCGCATTACCAACGGTCCGAAATTTCATTGGTTTGGTTACTACGATAAATGGCAGATAGATATTACCAATCGCTTTGCTTTGGGTATGCAGGTGAATTTTGAGGGACGGACGCCAAACCCCGATGACCAGGTCACCATAGGGATGGTGGATTTAAAGGATGGTGACAAATGGATTGAATTGGGAAAAAGCAGTGCCTGGGGTTGGCAGCAGGGTTGCATGTTGCAATGGCTACCGGGATCAGGGGAAGAAATTATCTGGAACGACAGGGTAAGGGGGCAATTCGTTTCGCATATCCTTAATGTGCATACCGGACTCAAAAGAACATTGCCGAAACCCGTATATACCATCAGCCCCAATGCAGAATGGGCGCTGGGGTTGGATTTTGGCCGCCTGCAGGATTTAAGACCAGGCTATGGCTATAAAGGAGTGCCTGATCCGTTTAGAGGCAAGCAGGCGCCAGCCGAAACAGGCATTTACCGTATGGATATGAAGACGGGCAAGGATGAGCTTATCATTCCCTATTCTACCTGTAGTAAAATACCTCATTTGGGGGAGGATGTGCAACACTATTGGCATTGGTATAATCACTTATTGATTAACCCGGATAGTGAACGCTTTATTTTTCTGAACAGGTGGAGAAAGGAAAGCGATGCCAGGAAAAAAGGCAACGACTTTATCACACGGATGTTTACCGCAAATAAAAACGGCGATGATCAATATGTAATCGATCCCTCCGGTTATACTTCTCATTTTATCTGGCGTGACAACCGGCACATCTGTGCATGGACAAGACCCATCGGACATCCCGATGGATTCTATTTATTAAAAGACAAAACCCAGGATATTGAAGCAGTGGGCAAAGGGGTGATGACCGTAAACGGACACAATACCTACCTGCCCAACAACAATAACGAATGGATACTGAACGATTGCTATCCGCAGGGAAAGAACCGCCTGCAAACGCCATACCTGTATCATGTAACAACGAACAAACGTTACGACCTGGGAAACTTTTCCGCTCCACCAGCCTATACGGGTGAATGGCGGTGCGATTTGCATCCCAGGTATTCGCCCGATGGCAAAATGGTGATTATAGATTCTACCCATGAGGGATTAGGCCGGCAGATGTACCTGGTTGATATCAGCGGCTTGCTGTAGCATGTTTTAGAACTGATTTCCATCCCGGGGCAATTTCCAAAATACGTTCAGCTTCATTTTTTCATTAGAGATGACAGAAAAGAAAAAGAATGAGAGAAGAATATAGTAACGAGAAGAATGATAAAAAGCAACAGAAAATGGACGATTCATTTAGGTTGTGAAGGGGATCAGTGTGCTAAAGCTGCTCCATCTCCTGTTGCTGTTACGTTGCAATGATTTAAACGGACGGTTAAAAAGCACTGCGGTACTTTCGTAAGGTATTGGATTGGATTGGTGTTGATCAAATGCCGCTTGGTTTTTTACAGGTATCGGGTTATTGGTTTTCCGGATATTGAACTGTTGCTTAGGAATCACTGGATTTGTTAAACAAAGAAACAAATACCACAGTTATTTAAAAATAGCTGAACCTATCATAGTTACGTCATTGATTCACTACACACTGGGAAAATTACGATAAATGGGCATTAAGCGCTTACTCTTAGTGCCTTACCCCTATTGGATTTGAATAAGTGCAATTCCGTATAACAGAGCAGAAAATCCCGTTAATAAGGATTGCTTTTTATGAGTAGTTTTCTTGTTGCATGAGTGTAACTACGTGTCTCCGGTTCTAAAAAATATGCAAACAATGACCTTTCTTTTTTATAAACACTTTAAATGCGGGCGCAAAATTGATTTACATGAAGGGGATAATGAAGAGAGGAAAGGCGGGCGTAAGAAGTGACGAATGCTGTTTAGGGTTTAATTTCCGGTTGCAAGTGTATTTTGTTACCGGCATTACCCCATGATTATCTCACAGGTGTTTGCCCACCATTTTGTGATGAGCATTTTCTTCCATTGATTAAAATAAAGAAAGTTGCGTTGGGGTCAGGATTGAGGTTTTTTTTCCAGGTATATTACTTCGCACAGTCCGCTCTATACAATATACTTCTGTTTCATGATACCTTGAAGCTACAATGATTTTGGTACCACCCGCCTGCTGCGTAAAGAGCCGTTCGACCAGTTGGGGGTTATTATTGTTTTTGGATAAATGCGAAAGGATGAGATGGCTCAGCAGCTTTGTTTTATGTTGGGTGAATAAATCGAGCGCCTGTTTATTGGAGAGGTGACCATTGCCCCCGCTGATTCTTTTTTTGAGATAAAAAGGATAACTGCCTTTTGCAAGCATGTCCTCACAATAGTTGGATTCGAGGAACACCGCGTTGCATTGTTTAAAATGACGAACCACATGATCACATGAATTTCCAATATCAGTAAAAACGCCAACTTTCACTTCATTATTCGATATCACAAAACTATGCGGGTCCTGTGCATCATGATATTTGGGAAAGGCCAACACACTTAAATTTCCGATAGTCACTGGTTGATGCGGAAGGAAAGAATGCGTAAGATGAGCTTCAATTGGGATGGGGGTAGATGCCAGTGTATGCGTGGTAATATACACGGGGATCTGAAATTTTTTAGATAAAGCGGGTATGCCCGTAATATGATCCGAATGTTCGTGCGATACAAAAATGGCCTTAACCCGGCTGATGTCCAGCCCAAGGCGTTTCAGTCTCTTTTCTGTTTCCCTGCAGGAAATACCGGCATCAACCAATACGGCTTCCTGGTGGTTACCGACATAATAACAGTTTCCATTACTACCCGAATTCAGCGATGCGATGAAAAGCGACATAATGCGGCAAAAATAAGCAAGCCCGTTGTTGAGCGGTTATAATAATTTCCACAGTGTCATCGGGTGTTTGCAATGAATTCAAAAAAATGCTGGTGTGGTGAGTTCCGGCATTCATTACTTAGAAGAGACTTGAAAATGTTCTACCTGGTTTTTGATCGGCTTCAGGGTTTTCAGGTAAGCGTAAATGGCCTTCAAGTCGGTCGTGTCCATCCCCGCATACATCACCCAGGGCATAATGGTGTTTACACGTGAGCTTTCTATTTTTGAAATATTTGCAGAATCCGTATACGCTTTAAAACGGGCTATAAACACATCTTCAGTCCAGTTGCCAATACCGGTTTCAGCTTCGGGCGTAATATTTGCCGAGCGAAGTATCCCGTTGGGCATTTGAAATTTCCTTCCGCCTGCAAACTCTAATTCCGGGATAAGGTTTCCTTTCTCAGCCTGGGTGTGACACTCTGTGCAGGCTGCTACCATAACAAGGTACCCACCATACTTCACCACATCTGTTTTGGCGGGTCGTTCCATGGGAACTGCCGGAACAGGAATGGTATTGATGATGAAATTCATTGGAAAATCAATGCTGCGTTCGGGAACCGTACTTTTAATTGCCGGAAGTTGGCGCAAATAGGCGATAATATCATACACATCTTCTTTGTCCATTTTGCCATAGTGTGTATAAGGCATAACCGGAAAAAGCGCGTTTCCGTTTTTATCTACACCCGTGGTAATAGTCCGGAAAATTTCACCATCGGTCCAGCTACCGAGGTTTGCAGGGGTAATATTTTTTGAATAGAAATTGCCCGGGAAACCCATCTCTCTTCCAAAAAACTCCCCTCCAACGCCAAGCGTTCCGGGTTTCAACGGCGCAGCAAAGCGGCTCCAATCGCGGGTAGAGTGGCAATCCATACAAACCAGCACATGATTGGCGAGATATGCTCCATGTTCAATGCGTTCGGGCGTAAGCGAAACTTTCAGGTCAGGAGCTGCACTTGTTTTGGGCAGTGCAAACTTCAAATACCCTGCTATAGCTGCAATAGCAATTACGATAAACAGGAAAATGATAAGTAGTATCTTTTTCATG
>DASUFG010000304.1:0-3512 GCA_036274715.1 Agriterribacter sp. | reverse complement strand
CGCTTCAAGCCGGCACACAATATCGTTGAAATTTCAAGATTGCTTTTTTTGACTTACAAGATAACCCATGGCCATATTGTACATCCTTATCAGCGTTGTTGCTATCGTTTTGCTCATTACCCGTCTCAAACTGCATCCTTTTCTGGCATTACTTTTAGTCAGTATTGTGTTTGGATTGGTTTCCGGAATGTCTTTCAATGTATTGATTACTTCCATACAGGATGGTTTCGGCGGCACATTGGGAAAAATCGGGTTGATCATTATTTTGGGCGTTGTTATCGGCGCTTTTTTAGAACATTCAGGTGGCGCAATGGCGCTCGCTGAAAAAGTGCTACAGGTTATCGGTAAAAAAAGAGTGATAACGGCCATGGGTGTGGTGGGGTATATTATTTCCATTCCCGTATTTGCCGACAGCGGATTTATTCTTTTATCTGCACTGAATAAAAGTCTCACAAAAAAAGCAGGCATATCGCTTGCTGCAACTGCTATTGCACTGGCTATGGGGCTAATGGCTACGCACACGCTTGTTCCTCCCACACCCGGGCCAATTGCTGCAGCGGGCATTCTTAACGCCGATTTGGGAAAAGTAATATTGTTAGGATTACCGGTTGCCCTGGTGGCATTGGTAGCGGCATTGATTTTTTCAAAAAAAGTGGCAGCTAAAATCTTTATTGATCCTCAACCCGAACCACCAAATGAACAGAACATAGCTTATTCTCCGGGTGTTTTAAAATCCGCGATGCCCATTGTTATTCCTATCGTATTGATCATTCTTAAATCATTGGCTGCCTTTCTTTCGGATGAGGGGTGGCAATCATCGGCAAAATACATTCTGTCCTTTGTTGGTGAACCTGTTATCGCATTAATTATCGGGTTTTTATTTTGCCTGGCATTACCGGCAAAACTGGAAAAACAGATGTTATCGGCAGATGGGTGGGTAGGACAGGCCTTGTTGAGTTGTACATCTATCCTGTTAATAACCGGTGCTGGTGGCATTTTTGGGAAAGTATTACAAAACTCGGAGGCGGGCAAATTAATGGGTGATTCATTATCGCAATTGCATATTGGAATATGGTTGCCCTTTATCTTATCTGCCGCATTTAAATCCGCACAGGGATCATCCACCGTGGCATTAATCACCACCGCATCTATCATGGTATCGTTGATGCCGGGCTTAGGCTATACCGGTGAATGGGATAAGGTGCTGGTAGTACTTGCCATTGGGGCAGGCTCGATGGTAGTATCACACGCTAACGACAGTTTTTTCTGGGTGGTTACGCAAATGTCCGGCATGGATGTAAAAACCGGATATAAGCTGCATACCCTCGCTTCGCTTATTATCGGCATTACCGCAATGCTCGCTTTGTTTATACTGTTCTTAGTATTGCATTAACCAAAAGAATGCAAAAAAAATGATTAATTGCAGTGGTCAGCAGCCCGGGTTAATATGCTGCCTGTTTTCCTTTGCTGCAGGTTTGCCCAGCGCAATAACAGGAAGGCATTTGCATTATTCATTAAAAACCGTGGCTGTAAATATTAAATCCTATATTTTCATACTTTGAAATTCAAAAAGCACAAAACATAATGACAGCATTAAACAAAAGAAGTATTGGTTCCCTGGTTGCTTTATGTACCCTGATGATAACCGGTTTTACGGCCTGCAAATCCGATCGATCTGCAACGCTTAAAATTTACAAGGATGCACATATCGCTTTGGTGGGGAATAACCTCGGGTCGAGGATGATGAACTATGGGTATTTTGAAACAGAAATGCAGGTACGCTATCCCGATAGCACCCTCTATATCCGCAATTTTTGTGACGGTGGAAATACACCGGGCTTCCGGCCGCATTCGGCGAGGAATGATCCCTGGGCCTTTCCGGGTGCGGAAAAGTTCCAGACTGAGTACGCTACCAAATCAGGCAGTATCGGTACTTATCCATCGCCCGATGAATGGCTTACGCTTCATAAGGCCGACCTGATGATTGCTTTTTTTGGATACAGTGAATCTTTCCAGGGAAAGGAAGGGCTGGAAAACTATAAGGCCGAGCTGGATGCGTTTATCAAACATACGCTAAGCCAGAAATACAATGGCGATACTTCCGTGCAACTGGCAATAGTGTCACCCATCGCTTTTGAAAACTTATCGGATAAATATGATCTGCCGGATGGGGTAAAAGAAAATGAAAACTTAGCGTTGTATACCAATGGCATGAAGGAGGTGGCAGCACAAAACAATGTGCTTTTTGTGGATGCCTACACCCCCTCCAAAAAATGGTTTGAATCGGCTAAAGAACCGCTAACTATAGATGGCTCCCAACTCAACGACGAAGGGTATAAAAAATTCGGGGCTTTTTTGGCCGACGCAGTGTTTGGTAAGGTAGCCCCCAATCCAAAAGTGAACCGGGAACTTGTTCTGGATGCGGTTTTGGAAAAAAACTGGATGTGGCACGATGACTATAAAATTCCCAATGGGGTGCATGTGTATGGTCGTCGCTATAACCCGTTTGGTCCCGACAACTATCCCGCCGAAATAAAGAAGATTCGTGAAATGACAGCAATCCGCGATACCGCTGTTTGGCTGGCAGCAACAAAAGGAGTGAAAATGGACATCGCGGCCGCTGATAAAAATACTTCGCAATTGCCGCCCGTAAAGACAAATTTTAACCCGAAAGAAAACGGAAGTTTAAGGTACCTGTATGGGCAGGAAGCGCTGGATAAGTTAACCGTGCCGCCAGGATTTAAAATTGAACTCTTTGCTTCGGAAGAAGAATTTCCTGACCTCGCCAATCCCATGCAGTTATCATTTGATAATAAAGGCAGGCTATGGGTGGCCACTATGCCCAGTTATCCGCATTACAAACCCGGCGATCCAAAGCCCAACGACAAAATCCTGATTTTAGAAGATACCAACAATGATGGCAAGGCAGATAAAGAAACGGTTTTTGCGGATAAGCTGCACTTACCACTGGGTTTTGAATTAGCTCCCGAAGGCGTATATATTTCACAGGGAACCAACCTTAAACTGTATACTGATACCGATGGCGATGATAGAGCCGACAAAAAGGAAATTATCATGAGCGGTTTTGACGACCACGACACCCACCATTGCATCAGTGCCTTTGTCGCTGACCCGTCGGGTGCTATTTACATGGGAGAAGGTGTATTTCTGCACACCAACGTAGAAACATCCTACGGAACGGTTCGGGCTACCAACGGCGGGTTTTACAGGTACGCTCCACAGCTGCACAAGCTGGAACGCACCGCACAGCTTGCGATCCCCAATCCCTGGGGCATTGCTTTCGACGAATGGGGACAACCTTTCTTCGCCGAAACTTCTGGCCCGGATGTACGCTGGATGCTGCCCGGAACGGTATTGCCGCGATATGGAGAAGCTACCCACAAATCTTTTAACTTAATCGAAGAAGCGCAGAAAGTACGCCCAACTTCGGGGCTGGAATTCGTTTCAAGCCGTAATTTCCCCGATGAAATGCAGGGTGATTTGCTGATTAA
>DASUFG010000303.1:0-4830 GCA_036274715.1 Agriterribacter sp. | reverse complement strand
TTATCTATTTTTCAGTAATGTAAAATCAGGAAATGCCTTGTTAAAGATTCAAGCAATGGAACATCTGATTGAATTATTTTTTCCTCAGTTTCAGCACATGCTTCAGCACATGTTACATGATGAACTACGCTTTTATAGGTGTGGGATGCATAACTGAATAGTAATCCCCCTGCCACAAGCAGAGCGATGATCAAAGTAATTTTATTTTTATTCTTCAACATTTTATTAATATGATACGAAATTAATTTTTATTTATATATATCCAAAGAAGTAAATGTTAATTAGTGTTAAAATCATTATACAACGAAATATGCGTTATAATGTTACACCGTTTATTATTTTTAAAAAGCACGTAGGTTTGCAGCCGGTAATTTGTTGATTTACCCGGATACAATAATTAGCGTAAAAAAGTCTTATACCACCGCGATGATGTTAAAACAAGTCTCTATTGCGTTTTTTGCTGCTTTTGCCCTTTTCATTTCATCCTGTTCGATGAATAATGTGGAGCAGGACAACTCGCTTAAAAAATATTTCGATGAGAATAAGGTGGAGGGGAGCTTCGCCCTTTTTGATAATGGCAGGGGAAAATTTGTTATATACAATATGAAAAGGGATACTACCCGAATGCTTCCTGCTTCCACATTTAAAATAGTAAACGCACTGATTGCATTGCAAACCGGTATTGTAACGAACGATAGTACCATCATTAAATGGGATGGGATAGAAAGAGCGATCGGTAACTGGAACAGGGATCTCAGTCTTGCAGATGCATTCCGGTACTCATCCGTACCGCACTTCCAGGAATTGGCCCGACGGATTGGGAGGGATACGATGCAAAAATGGGTGGATACCCTTAAATACGGCAATATGAAACTTGGCCCGGTTATAGATTCTTTTTGGCTGGATAACTCCCTTAAAATATCACCCGATGAAGAATTGGGGCTAGTGAAAAAATTATATTTCGATCAGTTACCCTTTCGGAAGGGGGTTCAGCAAACTGTGAGAGATATGATGTTGCAGGAAGATAACAGTAATTACAAATTAAGCTACAAAACAGGTTGGGGGTTTAATGCGGATAATCATGGCATAGGATGGGTAGTGGGCTGGATTGAGGAAAACCAGCATCCTTATTTTTTTGTGCTTAATATTGAATCTGAGGATCCCAAAGCTGATATCCAGGCTATACGGAAACGGATACTGACAGATATACTAACACAGTCTGGATTTTTTGCAGGTAAAATGTAGATGCTGTTTGCTGATCTTTTATTCGGAAATGGAGAGGCAAATTTTAAAGAAGAAATTTTTATTGGCACTGCCGTTGTTGTCAATACTATATTTTGAAACGGCAATTACACAATAATACATAGGGAAGGCGCATTATTAACCAATATTGCTATTGATTTGTTTCGTTTCGAACATATAGAACATTTATTATTACTGCTATTAATTCCGGTATTGGTTTTATTATTCAGAACTGTGCTTCGCTGGAAAAAAAATACACTAAAAAAAATTGGTGATGAAGCGCTTGTAAGAAAGCTCATTCGAAATTTTTCTGCTAAAAATTACCTGTTTCGCTTTGTTGTCGTGCTGGTTTCTTTTGGCAGCCTCGTGATTGCTGTGGCCAATTTGCAGTCGGCAACCCAGGTAGAGCAGGTAAAGCGCCGGGGAATAGACGTCATAATAGCTATCGATGTCAGCCGGAGTATGCTGGCGGTAGATGTTAAACCCAGCCGCCTCGAAAGGGCAAAGCAATTTGTGAATAAATTGATGGACAAACTGGAAAACGACCGGGTTGGATTGGTGCTCTTCGCCGGAAGGGCATATATGCAAATGCCACTCACTTCTGATCATACGGCAGCAGGGCTCTATGTGAGCAATGCCGGGCCAGATGCTGTGCCGGCGCAGGGAACGGCAATTGGAGACGCACTAAAAACGTGTAATAGCGGTTTTAATGCAAAGGATAAGAAATACAAAGCAGTTGTGCTGATTACGGATGGTGAGGACCACAGTGACGATGCTGTAAAAATTGCCAGGGAATTGGCAGAAAATGGCGTGCTCATCAACACCATTGGCGTGGGTACCACACAGGGATCACCTATTCTTAACTCTATTACAGGGGAAGCTAAGCGCGACCTACAAGGTAACATGGTGATTTCGAAGTTGAACGAACAGGAATTAATAGACGTAGCTCACGAGGCTAATGGCGTGTATCAGCAATTAAATGATATTGAAACTGTCGTGGAAAAAGTTGTTGATCAATTTGCAGGAATGGAATTGAAGACGATTAACGACAATCGTACGCGTCAATATCGCAGCTTTTTTCAATGGTTCCTTGTAATAGCTTTTGCAGGGCTTGCAGGCGAATTGTTCATTAGTGAAAAGAAGAGTATTAAGCAGCAATGAAATATATCTTATCACACATATTGCTCTTGCTTCACGCGACTGGTTTTTCCCAGGAAATCAACCGATTAATTGGCGAGGGAAATGAAGCTTACCGGCTTCAGCAATACGATAAAGCAGTTGCATCATACAAGGCGGCACTTGAATCCGACCCTGCCAATGCTATTGCCTCATTTAATATGGGCAATGCCCTGTTTAAAAATAAAAAATACGAGGAGGCAGCAAAGATTTTTGATGAGGCAACAAGAAAAACAAGCGACCCGAAATTGCAATCCCAGTTATTTTATAACAAGGGGGTAGCTTTAACACAACAGAGAAAACTGGAGGAGAGCATAGCGGCCTACAAGCAATCGTTGCGTATGAATGCCACTGATAGTCTTGCCCGTGAAAATCTGCAAAGAGCAATAGACGAGCTTCAACAACAGCAGCAACAAAACCAGCAAAAAGAAAAAAAGGAGAATCCCCAGCCTAAACCTAAACAAAACAAACTCAACCAGCAGCAGGTGCAGCAATTGTTAAAAGCCCTGGAAGAGCAGGAAAGAAAGCTGCAGGATAAAATGATGAAGAAATCGCCCACCCCCGGGCAGCCTGATAAGGATTGGTAGCAACTATTTTATCACTATGGACAGTTCTCCATCCATAAAATCAATACTTGCTCCGATACCTGGCAAGATTCACCAGCAAAACTCCGGCCAGTATAACCGCCAGTCCGGTTATTTGCAGGGTTGATATTTTTTCATCGGCAAGAAATACACCTAATAATACCGCTACCACGGGATTTACATAAGCATGCGTGCTAACCTGGGTTGCGGGACGAACCTTCAGCAACCATACATACGAGCTGTATCCTACCAGGGAACCCATGGTTACCAGGTATACAACAGCCAACCATGCTGAACGAGGAACCTCCTGCCAATCAAAATTGTTCCAGTCGCCCCGCAGGCCCCCGGCGATCACATAAGCCAATCCTGCGCCCATCATCTGCCAGCCGGAGTTAAGCGTGCCTGAAAATGAAGTGGGCTTGTATTTGGAATACAGGGAACCGGATACCCAGGCCACTGAACCGATAACCAGTGCTCCAATGGAAATCATCTCCCACTTGTTGCCGTTCCCGGAAAATAGGAGCCCCATATTTTCTTTGAACAAAAGAATAATTCCGATAAAACCTGTGGCAAGCCCGGCTATAATACTGGGACTGGAGAAGTTCGCTTTCCATTTAGAATAGTCGAGTAACACAAACCAAATTGGTGCGGATGCCAGAAAAACGGCTACGACCGAACTTGGTAAAAACTGTTCAGACCATGCTACCGCACCATTACCTACGAAAAGCAGCAATAGCCCGATAAAGAATGCTGATAATATATTTTTCCATTTCCACAATTTTTCGCCCTTTGCTAAACACCAAACGAGTATGAGCAAGCCTGCTGTAAGAAAACGTATAGCGCCCATTACCGTTACCGGCATATGCTGGATGGCTAGAAGAATAAAAAAATAGGTGGAACCCCATACGATATAAATAATGGCAAAAGCAGCGATTACTTTTGTGGTGGAAATTTGTGGTGAGCCCCCTTCCATATTTCTATGTCTTTTATTGATATCCAACTTCCCGGGTTTGGAAGATGTTTCGGATGATTTCCTTGCGCGGCAAACCTATATGAAAATATCGATTAAAGGTGCGGCGATTTTAAGGCAGGCATCCTGAAAGCCATTATTCATACACCAATATGAATGTGTGGCCATTCTCGTTCATTGTTGAAGGGAAACCTTTGTTATTGTACTCGTAATTAGTGTAGGATGCAGTTAATGTCGGCATGGCGGGGAATGGGTTAATATTATAGTTAGTAGCGGTGGCTTCAACAATATTGTTGTTGTTTAATGAAAAGGGAATATTTTCTAAAGTTTGATACATATCCCGGTAGGGATTTTTCATGTTGTCGTATTTATAATTGTGTTTGGCGGTAAGAACGTTGGAGGCACCCACTTTATATTCCTCACTCAATACTACATTTCCATTTTCATAAGTGTATGAAATATAGCCAAACAAAACTCCATCCGGTGAATATCGCGATTGCTTAATGGGTAATCCGACATTGTTGTAAGAGAAAACAGTAAATGAACCAAGTTTGTATTGATCGTTTTCTTTGAGGTAATGGTACTGTTGGATAATTCGGTTGTTGTTGTATTCGAAAACAGTGCGACTATACAAATATTGCGTTGCCAATGTGCTGCTGGAGATATCTAGCTTTTCTTCCTTTTGAACCAATTTCTCATTCTTATATGCATAGTCGGTTTGGGAGGATACTATCCCGGCAGCATAATCTTTGTAACTGATTCGTGTTTGAATGTGGCCGCTTGCATTGTATATATTTTCATTTTGTATCAGTTCGCCCCCATTCCAACTCGCCTTTACAAACTTTAATGCAGTTCCGG
>DASUFG010000302.1:0-5445 GCA_036274715.1 Agriterribacter sp. | reverse complement strand
ATAATCATAATAAGGGGAAAAAGAAAGATAAAAATTATAAGGAGGAAGGAATGGAAATCAATTATATGGTTTACCTGCCTGCAAACAATCCCCTAAATGCCTCTAACTCCTTTGGCGCATTAATAATCGGTGATTACAAGGGTGAGGTTTCATTAGAAAGCAAATTCGGGCGATTATCAGCAGGGAATCTCTCGAATGTAAAGCAAGTGCTCGTTGAGTTTGGCAAAGCCGATATTGCGCTGATCAACAATGGTAAAATAACCGTGAAATTTTCAAAAGCCGACCTTGGCAAATTCAGCGGCAACGTGAGTTCGAATTTTGAATTTTGTGATGCGGTAGCCATTTCCCTGGATAATACGATCGTGCAGTTGAATGTAAAGTCATCTTACTCCACGCTGGAAATTGGTTTAAACAAAGGTATTTCTGCCAATTTTGACATCAAGACCAGTTTTGGCGATGTTGACAATGGCACTATGTATTCCATTGAAGAAGAAAAAGAAAATGACAATAACCGGGGGCCTAAATTCGACAAACGATTTTATGGCACAGCGGGCAAGGGCGCCGCAAAAATTACAATTAAATCGGATTTTGGGAAAGTAAAGTTTTTGTAATGTCCAAATAGCAAGTTTTAGTTGAATGGTACAGCATATTGAACAGGTTAGCCCCGTGATTGTAATATCCGGGGCTTATTTTATCAGTGACCTGGAAACTGTACCCTGGAGCAATATTTACCGGCCACTACCCGTTAAGGTGCTTTTTTTTTCTTCTCTGCCCTTATCATTTCGGGATAGCCCCAGTTTTTAGAGGCAGCATCCACTGCCATGGCAATACGTTTCGCTTTAGTGGCATCCGTTTTTGCCGCTTCAATCCATTTTGAAAAATAGTTCTGGTGTGACCCAGGCAACTGCTTAAAAAATTGCATGGCGCTTGGTTCGTCCGCCAAGCATTCCCACAACTCGGGAATTACCGCATAAGGCTTATCTGCTACCAGTTGCACTTTTACCATCGCTCCTTTACTTTTATGAATCGCCTTGCGCATGCCCGCATTCAAAGCCATGATAAAATTACCTGCCCCCATCGGGATCAACGCTACACCTTCTATCGCATAATCATCGAGCTTACCTTTTACACGAAAGGCAGTTTTTACGCCCGGCTTCAACTGCTCCGCAATGGCGGAAGGTATTTCAATATAGGTCCAGCCGGTCTTTTCCCCCTTTTCATCAAATTTTAATATAATAGCGGTAAAACTGACCATCTTTTAATATTCCACACAAATTTCAATAACAAAGTGTAAAAAAGCAAAATATCAGTCTGCATTGCTTACCGTTGATAGCTCACAGCCGTGAGCCTTCAGCGGTGAGAATAGAATCTTTATGCCAACTGAACCTATTGCTTTCCACTTATCGCTTAAGACTGACGATAATGACATTCTCCGATACCTAAAACCTTAAACCCCATAGCTGGTACCAGATACCATAATTACCATTTATCAATCCAAATGATACTTTTACCCGATATTGCAGGTTTATTGCCCACGGTTGTCCACAGGTTGTTCATAAATAAAGCGATGGCTGAATTCTTGTGTATAATTCGTTAATTAATAATGGGGTTTGATAAAAAAGCCCGGAGTAATTTTCATGTTGATTCTGTTATTTTTGCCCATTCCATATAAAATATTGAACTGTGCGTTTAAAGAGTTTAGAAATCAAGGGTTTTAAGAGTTTTGCCGATAAAACTACTATCAATTTCGACGAAGGCATTACAGGCATTATTGGACCAAACGGTTGCGGTAAAAGCAATATCATAGATTCCATCCGCTGGGTAATTGGCGAGCATAAAATAAGCAACCTGCGGAGTGAAAACCTGGAAAGCCTGGTTTTTAACGGATCCCGTACCCGCAGTGCCAGCGGGCTTGCCGAAGTAAGTCTCACCTTCGAAAATACCAGGAATCTTCTTCCTACGGAATTTGGTACCGTTACCGTTACCCGTAAATTTTATAAAAGTGGAGAAAGTGAGTACCGGTTGAATGATGTGAGTTGCCGGCTTAAAGATATCCACAACCTTTTTTTGGATACGGGGGTGAGTACCGACAGCTATGCCATTATTGAACTCGGCATGGTAGACGATATCATTAAGGACAAGGAGAACAGCCGTCGGCGGATGTTGGAACAGGCCGCGGGTATTACCATCTACAAAACCCGTAAACGCGAAGCCAAATTAAAATTAGATGCTACCGAGCAGGACCTGGCGCGTATTGAAGACCTTCTTTTTGAAATCAACAACCAGTTAAAAAGCCTGGAAAGTCAGGCCAAAAAGGCCGAGAAATATTACGAAATCAAAAAGGAGTATAAAGAACTGAGCGTGGAACTGGCTAAGGCTGCACTGGAAGGGTTTAATATTACTTACAAAGATTTAAATGAACAACAGCAGCAGGAAATAGACAAGCGCTTTGAACTGGAAGCCGGCATTGCGCAGGAGGAAGCCCATATTGAGCAGGAAAAACTGGAGTTTATCAGCCAGGAAAAGCAGTTGCAGGAAATGCAGCATGCTTTTAACGACATGCTGGGAGCAGTACGCAATAAGGAAAACGAAAAAAGCCTGGGTGAACAGCGGCTGCAGTACCTTAAAGAAAGAGAAACCAGCCTGAATGAGTTTTTGCAGAAATCGGAAGGGCAGCTAAAAGGACTGGAAGAAAGCATCCAATTCACCACCGTTCAAATTACCGATGAAGAAGCGAGGCTGGGAGAGTTCACCGAAAAAGTAGAAAACTTAAAAGAAGCAGTAGGGGAGAAGCGCCGCATATTCGACGAAAAACGCGCCACCATTGACATTGTTCGCCGCGATAACCAGGCCTTGCAACGCCGCCAGTTCGATGCCGAAAAACAGGTAGCCGTTGCCGATACTTCCATACAAAACATTCAACGCACCATTGTGCAGGGCGAAGATGAACAAGCCCAGCGCAAGCAGCAAATAGCGCAACTGGAAAAGGAAAAGGAGGAGAAAGAAATTGAATTGGAGATTAAGCGCACCGATCTGCAACAGTTGCAGGAGCAGCATGAGCATACTAAAGAACAGATACTGCAAACACAGGCCATCGTAGAAACCCTGCGCAATCAACTGGCCGAAGAAAACCGGAAACTCGACGCCCGTAAGAATGAACATGCTTTGCTTAAGAGCCTCATTGATTCCATGGAAGGCTACCCGGAAAGCGTAAAGTTTTTACACAACAACACAGGGTGGAACCATACAGCGCCTATTTTGTCGGACATTATCTACGTAAAAGAAGAATACCGCACAGCAGTGGAAAATGTGCTGGAACCTTATCTTAATTATTACGTGGTAAACAACCTTGAGGAGGGCTTGCAGGCGGTGCATCTTTTAGACGCGCATCAAAAGGGAAAGGCCAATTTCTTTTTGCTGGACAGGGTGAACAATTTTAACGATGTGCAACATCATCAACCCGACGGCACCATTGGCGCCCTTGGTGTGATTGAAGTGGAAGATCAATTCCGAAAATTGGCAGAATACCTTTTAAGTAATGTATACATCGCTGAAAATGAAGAAGCCCTCCGTAACAGCAATGGAGCTGTGGTACTGGAAAGACATGGCAAATATGTGAAGGGGAAATATGCTTTAACCGGCGGAAGTGTAGGACTATTTGAAGGGAAGAAGATAGGGCGTGCTAAAAATCTTGAGAAGCTGAATGAGCAAATTGTAACCCAGGAAGCCGTGGTCAACGAACTAAAATCCAATATTCAAGCCCGCCATAATGAAGTAATAGGCTACAACGAACAGTTAAAAGAACAGTCCATCAGGCAAACCCAGGATGCCATAAACCAGTTGACGAACCAGTCGTTTGCGTTACAGAATAAAACAGAAAATCTCCAGCACCTCGAAGAAAATGCCAACAACCGATTGGAAGATTTAAGATCACAACTGCAAACCAATTACGACAGCATAGCAGCCGTTCGGGAAGAGTTGGAAAAATTAAACTCCCAGTTGCAGGAACTGCAGCACACCCTCGAAACTGCCGAACAGGATTATGCACTTGCCGAACAGGATTATAATTTTGCAAATGCAGCCTATAATGATGGCAATCTTCAATATGCTAAACTGCAGAGCAAGCTAAATGCCTTAAGACAAGAGCATGAATTTAAAAGCGGGCAATTGGTTGATCTTAAAGGACAGATCGACAACAGCACTGTACAGCTAACAGAGGCTTCTGATAATATATTACAAACAGAGGAGGCGTTAAAGTCCACCTCGGAGATGTTGGTGGAGATGTTGCGCAGCAAAGATGAAGAAGAAAAGAGACTCAATGTGGCCGACCAGGCATACTATAACCGCAGGAATGTGCTAAATGAAAAAGAGAGTGCATTGCGCCACCGCCAAAAAGCGAAAGAACAATTAGATTACCTGTTGAATGAAATAAAAGATAAGCTGAGTGAATTAAAACTCCAGTTAGCGGGAATGAAAGAAAGGTTAAGCGTCGAATTCAGGGTTGATCTTGATGCCATATTGGATGAACCGCGCTTAACCGAAACAACCCTTGAAGACTTACAGGCTTCCTGCGAAAGAATGAAAAAAAGGCTGGAAAATATGGGTGAGGTAAACCCAACAGCCATTGAGGCCTTCCAGGAAATGAAAAAAAGGTATGAATTTATTTTAGAACAAAAAAACGACCTGGTAACGGCAAAAGATAGCCTGATGCAAACCATCCAGGAAGTAGAAGCCACTGCCAACCAAAAGTTTTTGGAAACCTTTAATGCAGTAAGGGAACATTTTCAGAAGGTATTTAAGGCCCTGTTTACGGAAGAGGATACAGCAGATATTTTGCTGGAAAATCCAGAAAACCTTGCCGAAAGCGGTATCGACATCGTTGCCAAACCCAAGGGCAAACGGCCTTCTTCAATTACGCAGTTAAGCGGTGGAGAAAAAACCTTAACGGCAACCGCTTTGCTGTTTGCCATTTACCTCATTAAGCCTGCCCCGTTTTGTATTCTGGATGAAGTAGATGCGCCTTTGGATGACGCCAACGTGAATAAGTTCACCAATATGATCCGCCAGTTCAGCGAAAACTCGCAGTTCATTATTGTTACACACAATAAAATGACCATGTCTACAGTGGATATCATCTATGGCGTAACCATGCAGGAACCCGGTGTTAGCAAATTAGTGCCGGTTGATTTCAGGGGATTGAATTAGGAGGAGGTACCAGGTTTTGGGTGTTAGGTATCAGCGGTCAGGAATGATTGAATAACTGACTGCCTTAAGCGCTGAGCCATCAACCTTGAGGGGGTGGATGACGAATAAAAAGTTCAGACATGTGATTATGCTGGTTGATATCCCCCAGGCTATCATTCACGGGTCTATACTGAAGGCTCACAGCTCACTACTCATAGCAGAAAACCCGAATCCTTTTTAAAACCGGGTACCTGACGTCTG
>DASUFG010000301.1:0-4763 GCA_036274715.1 Agriterribacter sp. | reverse complement strand
ACGATGCCTATGGACGTTTAGCAAAAGGCCCGGCCGGTATGAATTTTATTCCCGTAATGGTGGCAGAGCACGAGATACCCATGATGGTTGGTGCGTATCAAATGGGCATACGAAATTTTAATGCATCAAAACTACTGGAGGCGGCAGTGAGTATGCAAACCATACCGGCGAAGAAAATTTACACAGGTTTTGCAGGCAACAGAGATTTAACGGAATACCTGGAGAACAAATATGTTCCTTCGGATAAAGGTCGTTTTTCTAATTCAATGGAATACTCTTATGATGATTGGACGGTTGGTCAGTTGGCTAAATCATTAGGCGAAAATGAAGTATATGAAAAGTTTAATACTCGTGGGTATTGGTGGAAAAACACGATAGACAAGGAAGGGTACTGCCACATGAAATTAAGTGATGGTAATTGGGTGCCCAACTTTAATCCCTTTCGCAGCGGAGCCAATGAAGAATATGTTGAGGGGAATGCATGGCAGCTCACTTTTTTTGTGCCACAGGATGTGCCTGCACTGGTGAAACTGATCGGTAAAAAGAAATTTATTGACAGGTTGGAATGGGGATTTGATGCAAGTGCCCCGTGGCGCTACAATGGCATGAACGATCAGTATTGGAATTACCCCGTGGTACAGGGAAACCAACAGTCGATGCATTTTGCGTTCCTGTTCAATTGGGCGGGACAACCCTGGTCAACGCAAAAGTGGAGCCGCTCAATTCTCGAACGATATTACGGGTATGGTGCTGGAAATGCCTATTTAGGTGATGAAGACCAGGGGCAGATGAGCGCCTGGTTCGTAATGGCCGCTTTGGGATTGTTTCAAACCGATGGAGGTTGCAGCGCGAATCCAATGTATGAAATAGCAAGTCCTCTTTTTGAAAAGATTGAAATTGACCTCGGTAAAAGATTTGGGCGGGGTGAGAAATTTGTAATAGAAGCCAAAGGCGCATCACGAAAAAATATGTATGTTCAAAGCGCCGTGCTTAACGGAAAACCACTACAATCTTTTCATTTTCCTGCATCCGAATTGTTAAAAGGCGGTTCTTTGATAATGACCATGGGGTCAACCCCAAATAAAAAATGGGGTGTCGCCGCTGAATAGAAAAAGGATTAGCGTGGGTCTGTATTGGCTGTTCGTTAGTTCGGGTATCTCATTTAAATTATCATCAAATGAAAAATTTCTTTCTCCTTTTTATTGGGCTGATCATCACGTTAACTGGTTCGGCGCAGGTAAATGAAACCCTTAAGCAGGAAATTAATAACAATGAATATTTTCATTTTGTAAAAGCCAAAGCCCTGGAAGTAATGAGAACCGGCTTTAATGCCGGTGATGGTTACCGTGAGGTTTGGATCAGGGATTACAATACATTTATTGAACTGGCTGCGCAGGTATATGAGAAAGAAGTGCTAAAAGAAAACCTGTTGGTTTTTTTAAGAATGCAGGGAGAAGATGGAAATATTATTGATGGGTTTACTCCGGTTAAAAAAGTGGGCGAAGTTGAATATGACTTTATCTATTCACCGCTGGAACCACGATACGCCGGTCACAAAAATACGGTAGAAACCGACCAGGAAAGTTCATTGGTGCAGGCGGTGTACAAATACATTCAACTAACCGGCGATCGTTCCATATTGGATGAAATGATCGGTGGGAAGAAAGTTGGTGAAAGGCTTGAATGGTCCATGGAGTTTTTAGTCAATAAACGTTTCAATCAACAGTATGGATTAATAGTTGGGGCTACTACAGCGGACTGGGGCGATGTTCAGCCAGAACATGGATGGGGAGTTGACCTGGATAGCAACACACATCCTGCCATTGATATCTACGACAATGCTATGTTCATTATTGCGTTGAACAACATGATGGAGATAATCCCTGCGACGAACACTAAATGGGGTAAAATAAAACAAAGCATTGCCCGGAGCTGTAAGGAGAATTTATGGGACAAAAAATCACAAAAATTCATTCCTCACATTTACCTGAAAGGCTCTCCGTTTCCTCCTGAATTTGACGAAAAGAATATCTATTATTTTGGTGGTACAGCTATTGCTATTGAGGCTGGTCTGCTCACCAGCAAGGAAATAAAAACATCATTGGATGAAATGATAAAAAGAGTGAAGCAGGCTGGTGCGCCTTCTATAGGACTTACGATTTATCCACCTTACCCCGAAGGCTTCTTTGCCAATAAAATAATGAACCCCGTGTACAGCTACCAGAACGGGGGCGATTGGACCTGGTTTGGAGGCAGAATGATTCAGCAGTTGATAAAACACGGATTTGTGCAGGAAGCATATGAGCAGATTTTACCTATGGTGAAGCGCGTAAAAGACAACAATGGCTTTTATGAATGGTATTCTATTGATAATAAGCCGAGAGGCTCCGGTACGTTCCGCGGTGAGGCTGGCGTGCTTTATACTGCCATTGTGATGTTTGAGCACTTAAAATGAATTAGACGGGTAACTACCTGTTGCTGCCATTTGCCCTGAAGAAAATTCCGCGATGCTTCCGGCAACTCGATATTATTTCACGTTAATTCTTACACCATTGGAATGAGCCGCAAATTCGGGTGCATACATGCATTGTATGGTAGCCACTCCTGCCGAAAAGTTTCCCTCATGGGTAACAAAAAGCGGGTACTCGAATACGTAAGTTCCTTTGGATAACCAGCTGAAAAAGAAATTCGTCGCCGCGTCTTTTGTGCTTTCATAATAGCCTAATCCACCCTGCCATTTGTAACTGCTCAGTACATGTACAGGTTCGGTGCCGGAGGCGCGCAAATCTTTCATGTGCACATATTCCATATCCCTGTCTGCGCGCAATTCAATTCTTACCTTCAGTTTGTCACCCACTTTTAGGGTACTGCTGTCCGTTACGGGATACAATACAGGGCCTTTGCCTGTATTTTTTTCTGCAAATAATTGTTTCCTTAATTGCAAAGGCATGGTATTAGTGGATGCGGAAGTTACTTTATCAAGGTCTTCAAAGTATTGCCAGTACACCGCGCCCCACACGGGGGCGTCTTTCTGGCCGGTAGAAGACGGGGCAGTAACAGTCACACTGATGTTGCCCATCTGGGGTTGAACATTTTCGCCATCAATACGCTTCTTAATATAACCGGTTCCATCTTCGTTATCGCTGCCCGAAGAAAGATGGGTTGAGCCAAGCGTGATTTGTACATTGGGTTCATTGCTGAGCCAATCGTTGCCCTGTAGTAAAAGTGCGTAACATGCTTCCGCGGTCGCCCTGGTATTGCTCCAATGCTGCGTTTGTTTCTGCTTAAGCAACCATAGTTTCATATCGCCCACCGCCTTCTTATCATTTGCTATTTCGCTGAATGCTTCTATGAGCAGAGACTGTGTTTCAACCGGGGCTTCATGCCAGTAATAACCTGGGCGGTTGTCTTTCCAGTACATGCCCAACTCTTCATTTGTAGCGGCGTTTTCTTTTAAGGAGGCAATAATGCTTTTAGCGGTGGTTTGATCTCCGCCGCGATCTAACGCTAATGCAATCATTCCCTGCAGGTATTTGCTTTGTTTCAACCAAAACAGTTTTGCCTGTTGCTTGTAATAGTTGTAGGCTTTAACGGCATTTTTATCTACTTCTGTGCCCGGGAAGAAACTCCGCATGTACAGGTACTGGATAGCGGTATTACTGAGATGGTTTTTTTTAAGGTCGGCTTTGTCCCTGGTCAGCTCCTCATAATCTTCTTTTATTCTTTGATCGGTATAATGCAGCGCCGCTTCAATGGTTTCATTCCATTTGGAAAAGCCTTCTTCCGGTAATGCATTTAATTTTTGCAAATGGCCGATACCGGTAAGAATGTATTGGGTAATATAACGATCGTCATTGCCGCCTTTAAACCAAACAAACCCACCATTGGGTGTTTGCATGTCTTTCAGTTTATTAAAATTAGTTTCCGCTTCCGTGCTCATCCGCACCATATCGAACAGCAGGGCAATATTTTTTTTCTGGTCTGTTTCATTTTTTGCCTGCACCAGCCAGGGTGTTTCCTGCAGCAATATGCTTTTGAGTTCCTCATTTTTTTCAAGGGGAGATACGAGCGCTTTGTTTTTTGAGGTATCGTTCCGCCATTTGTCGAATATGGCTTTTACGCGGGGTGCCCTGTTGGCGATGAAGGATGCCAGGGTATTGGCATAATACCGGTTAAAGGTCTGTTCGGCGCATTCGTAGGGATATTCAGCCAGGTAGGGGAGCGATTGCACAGCATACCATGCGGGATTGGCGGTATACTCAACCGTTAGCCCGTAGTTTTTTACGGAAGAACTATCCAATTTGGAGGACTGCAATAGTTTTTCAAATTTGAATTGCTTTGTCCCCGTGCCCCGCATATTCAACGGCAGGGTTTCTGTAAGCAGCATCCTGTTGTTTAATACGGGCAGTACATTTTCTTCACCATCGCTCAATGCTTTTCCACCGGCCTGTTCAGATGAACTGGCCGTAATGCGGTACCCTAATGCGGAATTGAAATTTTCGGGTATTTTAATCATGAATTCTACGGAGGTGCTTTGCCCCGCAGTTACGGAGAACTCTTTTACAGGAACAGCGTTTTGAAAGAGATCGTTCACGGGCTTATTCGTGGCTGCATCAAACAATTCCAGATTTGTAAAGCCATTGAGCAACCTGTCGCCGACATTCACCACTTTGGCGCTGAAAGCCATATGGTCTTTTTCCCGTACAAAGCGTGGTGCATTGGGCTGTACCATCAGTTCTTTTTGGGTAACGGTGAACTGCTGC
>DASUFG010000300.1:0-3357 GCA_036274715.1 Agriterribacter sp. | reverse complement strand
TCCTGCTTCAGGCAATGACGCATTCATTTCAAAAGGCGAGAAAATATATACACTTAATAACTGCACCATGTGCCATGGCGGCAATAGGGCTGGCACCACTGTTTTCCCCTCACTTCAACGGCTTTCTGAAAGACTTTCGGTGAACCAGGTAACTGAAATATTAAAAACGGGTAAAGGACAAATGCCGGCTTATCCCAATATTAGTGGAGAAGATAAAAAAGCACTGATTGATTTTTTGTTTGATAAAGAAAAGAAATTATCGCACGCTGGGAACATAGCTGCTGACACCGTTCAAAAATTCCGGTATGTGCATAATGGATGGACCGTATTAACAGATAGGGAAGGTTATCCCGGCGTTAAACCACCGTGGGGCACGCTCAATGCCATTGATTTGAATGCGGGTAAAATATTGTGGCAGGTACCTTTGGGAGAATACGAAGAGTTGACCCAAAAAGGTATTCCGCTAACCGGAACGCAAAACCTGGGCGGTGCAGTAGTTACCGCCGGGAGGCTGGTTATTATTGGCGCAACCCGTGATGAAAAACTGAGGATATTCGACAAGCTATCCGGTAAAATACTATGGGAGTACAAATTGCCCGCAGGCGGATATGCCATGCCGGCTACCTATATGCTTAACGGTAAACAATACATTGTAATCGCAGCCGGGGGCGGAGGTAAAGTCGGTTCTTCCTCTGGTGATGCCTATGTTGCCTTCCGGTTAAAAGAATAAATTCCGCTGACATATAATAGTTGTAAAATAAAAGACCAGTCTTTGCAGACCGGTCATTATTCCAATAACTTGTTTTTGTTCGTGGGTAATTTCTTACCCTGGTTTTGGCGGGTGATTAAACAACCTCTTTAACTTTTGTCAGATATTGATCATCTATCCTAATGATTCGATGCTGTAAAGATGCTTCGGATTTGCCCCCGATGAAAGTTTATTCGGCAGGCATTGTTTTTGTCTCGATTTTCAGAACTTTTTGTCCGTTAAGTGTAATCCCTTATGCTGCATATTTAATTTATTCAGGTCGCCAGTCCAAAAATTCATTTCGCAATAAGCTTGAACAAGGCGTTTTTTAAAAGGTGGGTAATCATTGACGTTAGCCCAAATTGCTAAATGGTATTACTGGAGAAAAGGGTTGACAAAAAATAAAAAAACCAGTCTTTGCAGACCGGTCGTTATTCCAATAACTTGTTTTTGTTTGTCGGTAATTTCTTACCCTGGTTTTGGCGGGTGATTAAACAACCTCTTTAGCTTTTGTCAGATCTTGATCATCTATCCTAATGATTCGATGCTGTAAAGATGGGGTGGATTTAGGCGGAAAGAGAGTTTATTCGGCAGGCGTCGTTTTTGTTTCGATTTTCAGGGCTTTTTGCCCGTTAAGTATAACCACTTACTCTACCTGTAATGGCTAATACACAGGCAAAACAATTCTTTTTCCCTTGATATAACGGCGCAATTGATAAAAGATAATCAAGAACCAAAAGAAGTGGGTGAAGCAAACGTTTTTATGTATCCTGTTTTACACGATATTGCCGGCAACCCGGAATTGAGTTTTTATGCCTACCAACTACATGGATTTTTTGTGACGGTCGCGGGTAAAAATTCGGTCCAGAATTTTAAAAATATCTACGCAGGCACGTCAAACCGAATTAAGAAGTGGTGTTTTCCCACAAACATGCGGCGCCTATCAAGGCAGCGTTTTCTCCCAGCCTGGCGGGTATTATTGTGCATTCGGGGGCGTGTTCTTTTACCACGGAACTGCAATCGGGGTTAAATAAATGCCAGGCTTTGGAAATGTTGCCGCCGATAACAATCCTTTCGGGGAAATGATCAGAAAATCGCTTGATTAACACTTTTCCCAAGGTGTAACCAAACTCCTCGAATAAATTCCTTGCAACGATATCGGTTTCTGCCATGTAAGCGAGCGCTCTTGCTCCGGTTACTTGTTTTCCTGTTCTTTTTTTATATTCCGATATAAACCACCTCGACGATAAATATTCCTCGGCCCTGCTTTCGCGAAAGGGCATGCGCCATAGTTCAGCATCACGACATTGCCCATCAATACACCTCGCTGAGCCCAGTCCTGTGCCGAGTGTAATACCTACAAGATGTTTGCAATCTTTTCCTGCGCCGGCTTTTGCTTCTCCACTTAAAAAAGCAGATGCGTCATTCATCATCCTGATATTACGGGTTGGTATACCCAATTCCTTGCCCAGCATATCTTTCACATTCAATTTATACAGGCATTCATACTTATGAAGGCCGGTAATCAGGCTCACGCCTTTTTCGTAATCAAATGGCCCGGGCATGGCAATACCAACACGGGTTATGGGAATACCATGTTTTTTACTGCTGGCAACTATAGTTTCTGCCCACGACATGATGATATGCTCTTTATTTTGATGGGGATCTATCTCGCCCCTGGCATCACTACCCTCAATTGGATGTCCACTATCAATATCTATGAGGCACGACGTAATATGCGTGCCCCCGATGTCAACTCCTGTTACAATATTATTCATTGTCGATCATTCATTATTTATCAACTGTACATGCAGGTGGTAGTGCTGCTATTCCCCACTGCTTGTTGGGTTTATCGCTCATCCATAGTTCCAGCATACCTCCTTTGGCAAAGTTGTTGTGGCTGAACCAAAAATTATTCAGTACATCATTATTTAACCTGGCAGCATCAATATAGCAATTTTGAGCACTGTTGTTATGCGTTTTAATAACAAACTTTTTGCCGGCATAATATTTCGGATCAAGCAGGATGGTTATTTCGTCGAATACGGGAGATGTAATTTCGTACACAGGCTGCTGCGCCTGGTTGCCCATAATGTCGAATAAGCCAATCGCCATCAGTGCGCTGACTCCACCCATTTGTCCCTGGTCTTCATCATGTCCGCCATATCCCAGGTCGGGTGTAATGTCGCCATAAGCTTGTTCCTTAACCCTGCGAACCCAATACTGTGTGAGCCATGGTTTACCACTATAGCTAAAAACATGCGCATTGGAACAACCCGGTTGATTTGCGTAGCTAACATACCCACTGGTATATCCATAAACAAAATTGCTGGACTGCGATTGCTCAAATGCATAATTCAATTTGTTGCAGAAACTATCTTTACCACCCATTTTAGACACCAGTTCCGGGATCGCATGCGACACACCCCATGTTCCCTGCCAGGCATTCGCTTCTATCCACCCGTTTCCACTCAGCGGATCTTTTTGCACGAATTCACCATTCTTATCTTTTGGAAATAATAATTTTTGTTCTGGATCAAAACAGAACTCCCATCCTTTTGATCGCTTCATAAAAAAGTTATAGTCCTTTTTCTTTCCCAGCTTCAATG
>DASUFG010000299.1:0-9175 GCA_036274715.1 Agriterribacter sp. | reverse complement strand
AACTCCCGATCCCGCTACAAGAGTTTCGTAGCATTTTTCAACTTCATGATCTACACCGTTTATGTTTTGTATTCAGCTACTGCCGGCAAACATTATACGGGCTACACTTCTGATTTGCCGAAGCGGCTACTCTCACATAATCAATTCGGTAAGGACTGGACATCCAGGCATCGCCCCTGGAAACTAATCTATACAAAAGACTTCGCAACCAGGCAAGAAGCCCTTGCTTATGAAGGGTGGTTGAAAACTGGAGTGGGCAGGGATTTTATAAAAAGCATTGCTCATTGAGCGTTGGATTCATATCCGCCGCGGCGGACCCGGGTTCAACTCCCGATCCCGCTACAAGAGTTTCGTAGCATTTTTCAACTTCATGATCTACACCGTTTATGTTTTGTATTCAGCCACTGCCGGCAAACATTATACGGGCTACACTTCTGATTTGCCGAACCGGCTGCTCTCACATAATCGATTCGTTAAAACGCAACAGCCGCGAATAGCCCCACCATTCATATTCCACCCATCGCTTATCTTTAACACACACAATGCCGCTAAAGATCTATTATGAAATCTGCCGTTCAAAAATCGTCTATTCCTGCTTCCAGAATATTTGTTATCAAGGAACTGAAGGAAAAACATTTTGACGCTACCTGGCATGCACATGGCGAGTACCAGCTTTTTATAGTATTAAAGGGAACAGGCACACGTTTTATCGGCAACACGGTTACGTCGTTTGGGGAGGGAGATCTCACTTTTCTCGGGCCGGGTATGCCGCATTTATGGAGGAGTGAAAGCATTTACTTCGACAAAAGAAATAAGCAATACAGTCGCGGTCTGGTCATCTATTTCAATAATGAATTTATGAGCGATCTTCTTGAGAAAGAGGAAATGCAGCAGGTTAAGATGCTGTTCAAAAAGGCAAGAAGAGGCATAGAATATTACGGTAAAACTGTTATCCAGGTTAGTGCAATGATGACCCAGATTATTACATCGCACGGTGCCGCAAGCTTGATACAACTAATGCAGATTTTAGAACTATTAGCCAATACGAAGGAATTCCACCTGTTGCATAATGCCGATTATGTATACAAATTAAATGACTCTGCCACCAGGCGTATCAATATTGTGTACAATTACGCTGCAGAGCATTTTCATACCAATATTACATTAAGGGAAGCCGCTGGATTACTTAATATGACACCCACTTCATTCAGCAGGTACTTCAAAATAAAAACCAGTAAATCGTTTTCCGGCTTTTTGTCGGAGCTACGTGTTAAGCACGCCTGTAAATTACTTATGGAAGACGACAGTAAAACGATTAACCAGGTAAGTTGTGAATGTGGTTTCAACACACTGTCTAATTTTAACCGTCAATTTAAATGGGCAATTAAAATGACGCCAAAAATGTACCGGCAAAAGTTCTCAACGCTGTAATGTTTTCCGGTATTTTATCTGTTTACTGCCTTTTTAGATAAAATACAGTCAGTATTGGACATAATTCGCAAAAGCAAAGGCATTAAATAAACGTAATTTAGTGCTTTGTTTAACTCTGTACTAACGCGGATTGCTATGTCATCTTCAAATACTCAAAGCGAGTCGCTTGCCATCATGCCCGACATAAAATTATTCTTTGTCGGTATTCATGCTTTGATTGTTACTTTACCAGTATTCATCTCTCCTTTTCCTTTTTGTCTTTTTCTTGAATCAAACAATATGCTTACAAACGAAATAGCGGGAATAGGCGCATGGGTTGTTTTCATGAGTTTCATTTTCTTCAATGTCATTGTTGACAGTGTGAAGCAAAAAACTGGAAGGTCAAATAAATCATATTTTTTATGTCAACAGAAAAAGTAAAAATTGCAATCGTAGGACTTGGTTTTGGAGCAGAATTTATTCCCATCTACCAACGTCATCCCAATGCAGAAATGTATGCTATTTGTCAACGGAACAAGGAGGGTCTTCAAAAAACGGGTGACGCGTTCGGTATTGAAAAGAGATATACCGACTACGATGAATTATTGAGGGATCCCGATATAGATGCAGTTCATATCAACACCCCTATACCAGACCATGCTGCTCAGTCACTAAAAGCCCTGGAAGCCGGCAAGCATGTGGCATGCACTGTTCCGATGGCCACTACGGTAGACGAATGCAGGCAAATTGTGCAGGCTGTAAAAGAAACCGGGCTTACCTATATGATGATGGAAACCGTGGTGTATGCCAGGGAGTTTTTATTTATGAAAGAATTGTATGACAAAGGTGCGCTGGGTAAGCTACAATTCCTCAAAGCAAGCCATCAACAGGATATGGACGGATGGCCTAATTATTGGCCAGGTTTGCCGCCCATGTACTATGCCACCCATTGTGTGGGACCTGTACTCGGCTTAACAAGAGCAGAAGCCGAATATGTTTCTTGCTTTGGCTCCGGAACCATAAGGGAGGAACTTCACAAATTTTATAATTCAACCTATGCGGTAGAAAGCACTCACATAAAATTCAGAAATTCTGATTTAAGTGCTTATGTATATCGTTCTTTGTTTGACACGGCCCGGCAGTATCGTGAAAGTTTTGAAGTGTACGGTTCAATAAAATCTGTGGAATGGCCATTAATTGAAGGCAAACCCCTGGTAGTGCATACTGCCAAAAGGCCGGAACCCGAAATTCCTGAGGAAATAGAATGCCCGGATTACGGTCATTTATTACCGGAACCTATCCAGGCTTTTACCAAAGGTGGGGTATACGATACGGATGAGCACCAACATCTTTCTTTTATCCAGGGTGCAGGTCATGGTGGGTCGCATCCGCACCTGGTGCACGAATTTGTGAGTGCGTTAGTTTCAGGGCGCGATCCATTTCCGAATGCAAAACAATCAGCGAACATCACTTGTGTGGGTATTTTGGCGCACGAGTCAGCGCAAAAAGGGGGAGCAATTATTAAACTACCTGGTTTCACTTTATCGGAATAAAAGAATACGATGATGGTTTTTTAATGGCGGCTCCATCTAACCACAAAAGATTTTCTATGCTATGTGTGAACCCTCAATCTTCATTAATAAAACGACTTCCATTTTTTAGTCTAAACAATAAACAGATGAAACGTGATATCCTACGATCCCTGATTTGCACCTTTTCTTTTTTTGTAGTATTCCAATCCTGCAAAGAACAAGTGAAAGATGATCAACCCCGGCGCCTGGAAATATTTTTTCTGGGCCACAATAGCAAACACCACGATTCGGAAAAACTGGCTGAATTGCTTTCGCAGGAATATTTTAAAAAAGGAATAAACATAACCTATACTACAAATCCTGATGATCTTTTGCGGGAGGATTTAAAACTGTATGATGGCTTACTGCTCTACGCCAATCATGACAGCATTACCGCGCCACAGGAAAGGGCTCTACTCGATTTTGTAAACTCCGGTAAAGGGTTTATTCCGCTTCATTGTGCTTCGTGGTGTTTTCGTAATTCACCGGAAGTTGTAGAATTGATTGGCGGACAATTTAAAACACATCAATACGATTCTTTTACCGCGGTGATAACAAAGCCTGAACACCCGGTAATGAAGGATGTGCCTGCTTTTTCTACTGAAGATGAAACCTATGTGCACGATAAGATCAGCAAGAACATAGAAGTCCTTACAGAGCGGGTAGAAGGAGATCATCATGAACCCTATACATGGGTGCGTAATTACGGGCAGGGAAGGGTTTTTTATACGGCATACGGGCATAACGAAAAAACATGGATGAATCCCGGGTTTTTAAAAATGGTATACAATGGGATAGTTTGGGCAGTAGGTGATCATGCCAAATCGTTATTGGACCAATTTCAAATTCCCAATGCGAAATATGAAGATGCACGCATGCCCAATTATGAAAAGCGCGATCCACCACCTCAATTCCAGGAACCTTTATCGCCTGAGCAATCTATGCGCTTAATACAGGTTCCTGTAGGTTTTGAGATGAAACTTTTTGCCGCAGAGCCCGATATCAATAAACCTATTTATATGAATTGGGATGAGCGGGGGCGTTTGTGGATAGTGGAAACCATGGATTATCCGAATATGGTACGCGAAAATAAAAAGGAAGGCAAGGATATGATAAAAATCCTGGAAGATACCGATGGAGATGGCAAGGCAGACAAATTCACTGTGTTTGCAGATAAGCTAAATATACCTACCAGCTTTGCCTTTATAAATGGTGGAGTGGTAGTGGCTCAGGCGCCGGATTTTCTTTTCTTAAAAGACACGGATGGCGATGACAAAGCCGATGTACGGGAAACTATTATTTCGGGCTGGGGCATCTTTGACACCCATGCCGGGCCCTCAAACTTTAGGTATGGCCCAGATAATACAATATGGGGAACTGTTGGTTATTCCGGTTTTAAAGGCTTGGTAGGCGATAGTAAAGACACCATGCGGTTCAGCCAGGGACTATACCATTTTACACCCGACGGAAAACAACTGGAATTTCTCGGCAACACCTCAAACAATACCTGGGGTTTGGGTTTCTCTGAAGATTTTGATGTTTTTTTGTCAACCGCTAATAATACCCATAGCGCTGCCTACACAATACCTAAACGGTATTTTGAAATGGCCGGGCAGGCAGGCGAAACGGGCATATCAAAAATTGAAAGCCATTACACCATGCACGTGGCTACAAAAAATCTCCGGCAGGTTGACGTGCACAATGGGTTTACCGCAGCGGCAGGTCATAGTTTATATACAGCCCGTCATTATCCAAAAGAATTCTGGAACAGGATTGCATTTGTAAGTGAACCAACCGGAAGAGTCATACATCGTAATATTATTGAACACGACGGTTCTACTTTTAAGGAAGGAGAAGACGGCTGGAACTTTGTGACTAGTGCCGACGATTGGTTCGGACCCATACAGGCTGAGGTTGGTCCGGATGGCAATGTGTGGATGCTCGACTGGTACAACTTTATCATTCAGCATAATCCTACTCCACAAGGATACGAAACGGGTAAAGGAAACGCCTACATAAATCCAATAAGAGACTCCATAAGGGGACGGATATATAGCATTCGTCCGAAACAATCCAACGACGATAAAATATTATCTCTTAATAAAAACGATGCTGATGGATTGATTAAGGCACTGAGCAATAGCAATATGTTTTGGCGTACCACTGCTCAGCGTTTGTTAGTTGAAAAAGGGGACAAGACAGTGCAGGATAAATTGTACAAACTGGTACAAAACACATCCGTTGATGAAATTGGATTGAATGCTCCGGCTGTGCATGCACTATGGACGTTGCACGGCTTAAAAGCATTTGACGGAAGTAACAAATCTGCATTTGATGTAGCAGCGGCTGCATTAAAACATCCTGCCGCAGGGGTCCGTCGTGCTGCCATACAGGTATTGCCGGCCATTGAGGCTACGGGTAAGGCCTTAATGGATGCAGGCGTTTTTTTGGACAAAGACCTTCGTGTGGTGCTGGCTGCTGTATTAAAAGCGTGTGACCTGCCCCCTTCAGACGCATTGGGACAAACCCTCTTTCAACTTGCCAGTAAGGAAAGCGGGGGCGCTGAAGATACATGGATACAGAAAGCATTGGTTATAGCATCGGGTGTGCAACAGCAAGGTTTTGAAAAGGCGTTCAAGGTGAGTGGCATTAGTGAAAAAGTGGAGCTGGGGAAAGCTGGTTTAATTCATCGCATCATGATGCGTTCAACGTTAAGTGTTGTTCCATTACCTCAAAATGCCTATATCAGGCCCGATATGTTACCGGACCTTACCAACAGGGAATTGTTTTTTATCGCTCATGTTGAGATCGGCGATGAGAATGGAAAGAAAGGTGTTGTAGTGGCCCAGGGAAATAAAGCTAATGGATATGCTGTGTATGTGGACAATGAAAGGAAATTAAGATTCCAGGTGAACCAGGGTAACCGTTCGGTTACTATACGATCAGGAGACCGTGTTTCCGATACGTTTTCTGTCACAGCTAAATTGCTACAAGGAGGCGCTCTTGAGCTTTTTTTAAATGATAAAGAAGTGGCAACAGGCAAAACAAAAGGACTTTTTGAGTTGCCTTTACGTGATGATGGATTAAGGATTGCCAATGACTATCGGAATAGCGGGGCTAAAAAGGCGGGCGACTATGAGGATAGCGCCCGTAACATAGGTAAAATATATGGTGCACGTTTGGAGACCTTATTGGCGCAAACGGAAAAGATAGACCTGGGCAAACCCGACCAGGTAATCGAGTTGAAGACTGTGCAGAATCAAATGAAATTTGAAAAAACAAAACTGACAGTCAAAGCAGGAACCGTTGTGGAGATTGTGATTAACAATATTGATTTCATGCAGCATAACTTTCTGTTGTTAAAGCCGGGCTCTATGGAAAAAGTGGGGGCAGCAGCCGATAAACTGGCGCAGCTACCCGAAGGTGTTAGTATGCAGTATGTTCCGGCCGTTCCGGAAGTATTGTATTCAACACCTCTGGTTAACCCTGATCAAACATTCAGTCTCAAATTCAGGGTGCCGGATGTTCCGGGCGAATACCCCTATATCTGTTCTTATCCGGGACATTGGAGGATAATGAACGGAATGATGACGGTTGTAAAATGAATACTTTTTCACCGCCAATAAGGCTTGCCACATTCAATGCGATAGAGACGAACCTTATGGGTTTCCCTTCACTTCGGGATTTAAATTTTCTTACTTTAAGGGAGTGATTCCTGTAAGGATTATCAGGACAGGTAGAGGAATATGAATGTCATTCTTTTCAAGTGATTTCTCACTTTTCTCCTTTTTTTCAAGGAGTAATAGAGCACTATATCAGTTTGGTCTTTAAGCTGGTTGAATATATGGCTTTGTCTTAAAAAAACGATTCACGCATTTCATCCACGGATATCTTTTTCCCATCCATCAGGGTTTGATGAAGTGAAATAATAGCTTGTCGACCCTGTGCCTCTACCGGCATATTGATAATGGCACTGCCTTTTGAGCGACCATTAAATTTGTTCCGGTTTACCATCGCAGAATCAACAATGCCAAAAGGTGAAAATAGTTTTCTAACATCAGCATCAGCCGTATTAAGACTAAGATTGGATACCTGTATGTTCATAATAAGGATTTGATGTAGAAATTAGACATATAAACCCACTCCACCTATTTTATTATTCTGGTTCTGTTTTATCATTTCGTAAACAAAATGATCTGCGGGCAATACCATTTGAAGAAAGATGGAAGAGCGGATTTTAACCAGGCGTGGTTTCCAGTACAGAAGTGTGTACAAAATAGTCAATCTAAGCTCAAAATATTCAGATAATAGCGATAAATAGAAATTTTGATTGAATCAACGCTATGAGTTCGCTTCCGTTTCTTTTTCCATCATTAGGTAAGCTTTAATAAAGTCGTCCAGTTCACCATCCATTACCGGTTGTACATTACCTACCTCATAGTCTGTGCGGTGGTCTTTAATCATCTTGTAGGGATGGAATACATACGAACGGATCTGGCTGCCCCATTCTATCTTTTTCTTGTTGGCGTTCGACGCATTTTTTAATGCTTCCCGTTTGCGGAGTTCCTCTTCATACAAACGGCTCTTCAGCATCTTCAAAGCTTTTTCCCTGTTTTCGCCCTGTGTTCTCGATTGCTGGCATTCAACGATTATCCCGGATGGTATATGCTTCAACCTAACCGCTGTTTCCACTTTGTTTACGTTTTGTCCGCCTTTACCGCCGCTGCGATAAAATTCCCATTCCAGGTCTGCCGGGCTCACATCTATTTCGATGGAATCGTCAACTAAAGGATATACATATATGGAGGCGAAAGAGGTGTGTCGCCTCGCATTGCTGTCGAATGGTGAAATGCGAACCAGCCGGTGCACACCACTTTCCGACTTCAGGAAGCCATATGCGAACGGTCCGTCAAACTGTAAAGTAGCGGATTTAATACCAGCACCATCGCCTTCCTGCCAATCCAGTTCGGTAACGCTCCAATCTTGTTTTTCACCATACATTCTGTACATGCGGGCGAGCATTTCGGCCCAGTCCTGGCTTTCGGTTCCGCCTGCACCACTATTGATTTGCAGCACAGCCGGTAATTCATCCACGGGTTGATTCAATGTGCTTTTGAATTCAGCTTCTTCAATGCGGTGGTTTGCATTCTCATACGCCTCCTTTACCTCTTCTTCCGATCCTTCTCCTTCTTTCCAAAACTCAAACAGCACGGCAAAATCCTCCACCGCCGTGTGAACATCTTCATACAGCTTTACCCAATATTCGTTCAGTTTAATGTCTTTAAGAATTTGAGTTGCCCGTGCATTGTCATCCCAAAAGCCGGGAGAAAGGGTCAGTTGCTTGTCGCTTGCTATTTTGTCGCGCCTGTTAGCAACGTCAAAGAAACCTCCCCAACACGCCAATGGCTTGCCTCATATCTTTAATTTGCTCTTGTGTCATAGGGCGCAAAAATAGGGTAAATATTTTTATAAAAAGACGAAGGCAGGTGTACCGGGTACGGTGTATGAGTCTCGTGCCGGGCTTAAAATTTAAGCTTCAAAGCTGACAGCTATTTGCAGCAATTCTTTTTCATAAATAATTCTTTCAAAATCAGCAGCAGCGATAATATGATTTTTTTTGACGTCATTGTAATTTAATACGCTCTTCGAGCATTGATCATGGTGTTGAGATATCCTTTTAATGAAGAGGTTTAGCAGAATCAATTTACAAAATTCCAGAATACACCCAACCTGAATAGTAATCCCTCATAGGGATATAATGGCGCCGCCATGTTATTGTTGGTAAAGGTAAAGGTTTCGATGTTAAGGGTATTCAGGTTTTCTAACCTGAAAAAGCATTGAAAACTTCTGATGCGAAAGTCCAAAAATGCAGCTATGTCGGGCCGGTTGGCTATGCGTAAACTATCTTGCGGAAAAAACTGGCCCATAACGGGAGAATAATTATCGGCTGTATATGGCGTATTGTATCTTGAATCTATACCTGTTGCGACGTTCAGGTTTTTAAAAAACTGCCCCTGGAAAACAATTCGGTTACGGATGTACATTAGAGGGATGTTGACCGGGGTATTACCTGCTGTTTTTTGAATGGCCAGATCGGCATACCAATGCCAGTATTTACTTAACCTGAAATCTTTACTTGCCTTAACCTGAAGCACATTAAATGGATCTGTTTGCTGATCGGCCTCATAAAAGTT
>DASUFG010000298.1:0-4050 GCA_036274715.1 Agriterribacter sp. | reverse complement strand
AATTATGGAATGAATGGCTGGTGCGCTCACCATAATACAGATATCTGGAGGTCCACCGGTGCCGGGGGAAACTGGGGCGAAGGCAACCCACATTGGGCCACCTGGAATATGGCAGGGGCATGGCTTTCGGCCCATTTATTTGAGCATTACCGTTTTACGGGCGACCGGCAATTTTTACAGGAGAAAGCATGGCCCGTGATGAAAGGCGCAGCCGAATTTTGTTTGGACTGGCTGATAACAGATAAGTCTGGACAACTCATTTCCGTTCCTTCCGTATCTCCCGAAAATACTTTCATTACGAACAAAGGAGACACCGCGCAGATCAGTGTAAACACCACCAGCGATATTGCTTTAATAAAACAATTGTTTACCAACTGCATCCGCGCCTCCCGGATTTTAAAGTCCGACCAGGAATTCTGCGAAAAACTGAAAAAGGCGATCCAGGAATTACCCGATTACAGCATCGGGTCAAAGCAGCAATTGCTGGAATGGACCAGCGGGGAGTGGAATTCTGTTGACCCCGCGCACCGCCATCTCTCGCATATGTACCCTGTTTATCCCGGCGATGAAATATCGCCAAATACCACACCCCAATTAAGTGAAGCTGCAAAGAAAGCCTTGTCACTCCGCACAAAAACAAACTCTAGTTGGGGCTTTGCATGGAAAGCGGCTTGTTGGGCGAGGCTTGGTGAAGGCGACAGTGCCTGGCAAACCTGGCAATACCAGTTGCAATATATGGATCCTTCACCCCAAACTCAATCCGGCAAATATGGACTGTTTCCCAATTTTTTTAATTCAGAAGGCAATGCTGTTATTTTAAATGGCAATGGTTGCGCTACTGCCGTACTTACCGAAATGCTGTTGCAATCTCACACAGATACCATACAACTGTTGCCTGCATTACCGAAACCCTTTGGTAAAGGCACAATAAAGGGGATTTGTGCAAGAAACGGATTCGTTGTTGATCTCGACTGGAAGGACCATCAACTCACCCATGCCACCATCACCTCTACGCTGGGAAATGAATGCAGGATAAGACCTGGTAAAAAGATTAAAATTTATGATCAGGAGAAAGAACAGAAGATAACAAAGGTCGGCAACGAAACATATGTGTTTAACACAAAAAAAGGACACCATTATTCCATTATTGCCCAATAGATAACTCAAGAAAAAATAATCAGTATTTTTATAATACTACAGTTTATGGCATTTCACCTTTCATTTCTTTACGTCTAAAAAAACATATGAAAAATAAAGC
Source organism: Agriterribacter sp. (assembly GCA_036274715.1). Classification (GTDB taxonomy): domain Bacteria; phylum Bacteroidota; class Bacteroidia; order Chitinophagales; family Chitinophagaceae; genus Agriterribacter. The sequence goes on along the minus strand of DASUFG010000298.1, from coordinate 2,792 downwards.
GACCTTTCCAATGCTGCTTCTGCTGATACCCGCCTTGTTTTGCACAACATTTGCGCAATCGCAAACGCCTAAAGCTGTTAGCATCAGCAAACAAACGCTCAAAGATAAGATTATGGGTGGCTGGGCAGGACAAACCATCGGCGTTACATTTGGTGGACCGTATGAGTTTAGGTTTAACGGAACATTCATAGGTGATTACCAACCGTTGAAATGGTATGATGGCTATCTCAAAAACACGATGCTCAATAACCCCGGCTTGTACGATGATCTTTATATGGACCTCACATTTGTAGACGTTTTTGAAAAATACGGGTTGGATGCACCGGTTGATTCTTTCGCTAACGCCTACGCTCATGCGGACTATATGCTTTGGCATGCCAACCAGGCTGGCCGCTATAATATCCTGCATGGAATAAAAGCGCCCATGAGCGGCTACTGGATGAACAACCCGCATGCCGATTGCATCGATTACCAGATTGAAAGCGACTTTGCCGGTTTAATGAGCCCCGGCATGCCCAATACCGCTTCGGCCATCAGCGACAAAATCGGGCATATTATGAACTACGGCGATGGTTGGTATGGCGGCGTATATATCGGGGCAATGTATGCCCTGGCTTTTGTTTCAGACGATGTGCCCTATATTGTTAGTGAAGCGCTGAAAACGGTTCCGGCAAAAAGTAATTTTTACCAATGTATCCATGATGTAATAGCATGGCATAAAAAATACCCGAACGACTGGAAGCAAACCTGGCTTGAAGTGCAAAAAAAATGGGCCGATGACATCAGTTGCCCCGAGGGCGTTTTTGTGCCTTTCAATATCGACGCTACGGTAAATGCTGCCTATGTTGTGATTGGGTTGCTGTACGGGAAAGGCGATTTCACACAAACGCTTGAAATCACAACACGTTGCGGCCAGGATGCCGATTGTAATCCTTCGTCGGCAGGCGGCATTTTAGGCACCGTAATCGGGTACGACAAAATTCCTGCCTACTGGAAAATGGGATTAAGAGAAGCGGAGGATATTGACTTTAAATATACGACGATGAGCCTGAATAAGGTTTATGAAACCGGGTTGAAACATGCTTTGTTGAATGTGCAACGAAATGGCGGTAAAGTAGATGGAGATCGGGTGACCCTTCCCACGCAACAACCTGACCCGGTTCGGTTCGAAAAAAGTTTTACCGGCATATTCCCCGTTGTGAAATTACCGGTTACATGGAACGACAGTAAGGATGAATTGAGTTTTTCATTTGAAGGAACAGGGTTTGCGCTGCGCGGCGAAACAGCCACCTGGGGAAATAGTGATCCGTTTGCTTTTGAAACCGCACTATACATTGATGGAAAATTAGTAGAGTCTCCCTCGTTACCGGTAAGCTATACTACCCGGCGGTACGACCTTTGCTGGAAATACGATCTTCCACGGAGCAGGCATGAAGTAAAACTTAAAATATTAAATCCTTCAAAAGACTATACTGTTAAAGCGGGCGAGGCCATCATATACGACAACAGTCCCTCGGCCGGCATAAAAGCGAACGAAATAGCAGCCAAAAATTAAGAAGCAAGATCAGTATAACCTTTTTAATATAAAACCCGGCCAATTCCTCCGGTACACATCAGCATAGTGCAACCATAATAATAGCTTACTTTGAAACAGCATTTCCCGGCTGGTTACAGAAAAGGGACTGCTTAAAACTTTGCCTACTGCATGAAATGATCTGCGACATGCTAATAAAAACCTTTGCAAAACAATTCGTTGTTATATCGACATTATCGGTATCGCTGCAAACCGTTGCATTGGCGCAACACAAAACCAGCTTTGGCCAGGAAACCGGAGCCTACGCCGTGATGCTTCAGCAACTTGAGCACAACATGATCAATTACCAGGAGAAATGGCTGGATACACTTGGAGGAAAGCCCCGCAATGTATTTGTGCCCTGGATAAGGGATCATGTGCATGTTATGAAAGCGATGAAATATATTCACCCGGACATGACGAGTTTTATTGAATTCTTCCTGCAAAACCAAACGGCGGAGGGCATGTATTTTGATTATTATTTCCCGTTGAAATACGGAGGCAGCGGCGACCGGAAAAATATTTTTGACAAACGCTACTGGAAAGTTTTCCCGGAAGACAGCATTGAAATGCACCGGCTACCGGTAGAAGCCGACCTGGAATACCTGTTGGTGGAAGGTGTATATGATGTTTGGCAATCTACCGGCGATACCGCTTTTATAAAAAAATGGCTGCCCGCGCTGGTGAAAGGAATGCACTACTCCATGAATGATCCGCTAAGATGGTCACAAAAATACCAGTTGGTAAAAAGAGGATATACACTGGACACCTGGGATTTTATGCAGCTACCTACTACCCGGGAAGAATACACGAAAAAGGGCGGCAATATACAAAAAGGGATATTCGACATTGACAGCAATACGCCAATGGGCATTATGCATGGAGACAATAGCGGCATGTATGCTGCGTGCAGGCAGTTATCGGTGATGTTTGGGGCAACAGGCGGTAGGGAGGCTGCAGAAAACTGGAAGCGGGAGGCGGAGCACTTCCGTACAACTACGAATGCCGTATGCTGGAACGGAAAATTTTATGCCCATTTCATTGAAGACGATCCGCAGCCCAGCTACCTGGTCATGGATCAGCGCAACACGCTCAGCCTTTCAAACCCCTACGATATCAATAGGGGGTTACCAACAGAAGAAATGGCCGAGTCCATTATCAATACTTATCAAAAACTTAAAAAAGAAAACGCATCAAATTCTTTTGCGGAATGGTACGG
>DASUFG010000297.1:0-2777 GCA_036274715.1 Agriterribacter sp. | reverse complement strand
ATGTAGATGCGAAAAATTCGCCAATCAATCAAACCCTTGATTCGCGCCAAAAGCAATTCTTAGCGTTTGTCGGCGATAGTGTGCAGAAGGCATGGTACCCATCGCAGGTACTGGATACCTTTTCTGTAAATAAAATATTGTATAAAAAAATCGACACCGTCTTCAATGATGTGCATGATTCGGTGTATGTATATTCAACATCTCCTGACCATGCTTTATACAGTTTATCTTTTACTGAAACAGGACAGGGTGCCGGCAATTATATACAGGATGAAAAAAGTGCAGCCAACGGAAAAGTTTTTAAATGGGTGGCTCCCGATTCCAATAACAATAAGCAAGGCAGGTACGAACCCGTAATATTATTGGTAGCACCCAAAAAGCAAAAATTGCTGAGTATGGGTGCCGACTATGCAATCTCCGGCCATACCATTGTGACCACAGAGATGGCGGTAAGCAGTTATGATAATAATGGTTTTTCCAGTAAGGATAAAAGTGATGACCAGGGGTATGCTGCAAAACTGGTACTGACCGATAATCGCCAATTGAAAAATAGTGCTGCGGATGGGCTCCATTTGTTGAGTCAGCTAAGTTACGAGTGGGTACAGAACAGGTTTAGGCCCATTGAGCGGTTAAGAACCGTGGAATTCTACCGGGGATGGGGCCTGCCTTTGAACGACGTGCCTGCTGCAACAGAAAATCTTTTTCAGGCTGGGGTGCAGCTTAACAGCAATAATGGAAATACGTTGCAATTTCAATTTGAGAATTATAGGAGGAATGATACCTATAATGGGTTTAAAAACAGCATTGTTCATAAAGCCGATTATGGTAATTGGCATTTTAACAACCTGTTCAGCATTACCAATTTTAACCAGCAAGACCAAAAGGGCTATTATGTTAAACCTATGGTTGATGTATCGAGAGATTTTCCCAAAATGGGCAACTACAGGCTGGGTGGCCAATATCTTTCGGAACGCAATTATGTCCAACTCAAACAATACGACTCGTTAAACGCTGGCAGCTTTTCTTACGAAACATGGCAGGCTTATATTAAGTCTCCCCTGAATAAGCCCAATAAATGGGGTGTAACCTATTATACCCGAAGCGACAAATATCCCTACCAATCGAAACTTGTACAATCCGACAGAAGCAGCAATATAAACGCCTACGCCGAATTGATGAAAAATGACAAGCATCAGTTGAGGGTTAATGTTACTTACCGGAACCTGTATGTGATCGACAGTAAAGTAACCTCGCAACAGCCGGAGCAAACCGTGTTGAGCAGGGCGGAATATTTTATTAATGAGTTTAAAGGGTTGATTAATGGAAACCTGCTATATGAAGTAGGTACCGGGCAGGAACAGAAAAGAGATTTTGCCTATGTGGAAGTTCCGCCAGGACAGGGTGAGTATACCTGGAACGATTATAACAACAATGGCATCCCCGAGTTGAATGAGTTTGAATTAGCATTATTTCGTGATCAGGGCAAATACATACGCATATTTACTCCCACCAACGAATTCATTAAAGCGAATTACCTCCAGTTTAATTATAGCGTAGTCATTAACCCCCATTCTGTTATTGATGTTAAAAAGGCGAATGGGTTTAATAAATTTCTTACAAGGCTATATTTTCAGAGTTCATTGCAGATATACAAAAAAGAAAATTCTGATAATCTTCAATTCAACCCTTTTGCAGTTCCCTTATCCGATACTTCTTTGATCCTGTTAAACCAGGTGCTTAGCAATTCGTTTTCATTTAATCGTTACAGTAGTGCATGGGGATTTGATCTCAATAATATCCGCACGAGCAACAAGGCATTTTTGACTTATGGATATGAAAGCCGCAAGGTTAACGGATGGAACGTCAAAGGAAGATGGAATATTAACCGTTCTTTTTTGCTGGAACTTTCTGCTCAGAAAGGACAAAACGGGCTGGTAACTCCCAATTTTGACAACCGCAATTATTATATTGAATCGAAGGGAATAGAGCCAAGAATTTCATTTGTTCGTGGTACCAGCTTCCGGGTATTAATGGGCTACAAATACGAGAACAAAAATAACACCGACTCTACGCAAAAAGCCGTTATTCATTCACTAATGAGTGAAGTAAAATACAATGTGCTTTCTAAAAGTTCCATAACCGCAAGGTTTACGTACAGCCAGATTAACTACACCGATCCGGGCAATAACAACATTCCCAATACAAGTGTGTCGTATATTATGCTTGATGCTTTGTTACCCGGGAAAAACTTTTTATGGACAATTGATTTTACAAAAAGACTGGCTTCTTATCTCGAACTCAATTTTCAATATGAGGGAAGAAAGGCGGGAACTTCAAATACCGTGCATATTGGTCGTGCATCATTACGCGCGTTGTTCTAAAAGAAAAAGCCGGAACGCACATGCTTCCGGCTTTTTCTTATTATTTGTTAAAAGATATATTGTTAAAACAGTCCGCCTTTTTTAAGCGTAACTACGCCTTCACCAATGCTGAAACCATTTTGGTATACTTCTACCCTGTAAGTGCCAGCTTTGTATTTATCAGTTTGTTTCAGATCAAAGCTTACATTTTTACGTTTGCCCTGTTCGTAATCGATAGATACTTTATTGGTAAATTCTTTATCACCATCGTTTCTTGTAGTAACCGTACCCGATCCCAATCCGTCTTCTTTTACTATCAATCCATCAGGGTTAGTCACAATTACATAAAGATCTTTTGTGCCTGTAACGCTTAACCTGTTTTCCACGTCAAAAGAAATCCTGAGTTTGTCAGCTTTT
>DASUFG010000296.1:0-6013 GCA_036274715.1 Agriterribacter sp. | reverse complement strand
AAATGACCTTTTCCTGCGCATTACCGACCGCAAAAAAGAACTGTTCAAAACCAGCGGTGGCAAGTATGTAGCGCCATCGGCCATTGAAAATAAGTTAAAAGAGTCGCGTTTTATTGAGCAGGTAATTGTGGTGGGTGCAGGCGAAAAATTTGTGGGGGCGTTGATCGTCCCTTCATTTGCTAATTTAAAAGACTGGTGTTCCAAAAATAATATTGCTGCCGACTCAAATGATAAAATGATCAAGAACCCGGTAGTAATTGCACATTATAAAGAGATCGTGGAAGGATTGAATCAAAACTTCAATCATGTGGAGCAGGTAAAGCGATTTGAATTGCTGGCCAATGAATGGACGGTAGAGTCCGGCGAAGTCACACCCAAACTCAGCTTGAAACGTAAGGTAATCATGGAAAAATACAAAAGCGCCCTGGACCGCATTTATACCCGGCAAGTAGCAGGTCAAGACAGTGAATTGCCTTTTATGAGCACATGAATACGATCCTGTAAAGTGTAAAAAAAAACGCTTGCCCCAAAAATATTCAAAAATTAAATCTTAACTATGAGCATTACACCCAGGGCAGTAGTTGATGAAATATTGAGCAAAGACAGTTTCAGTGGCTGGCTGGGCATTAAGATACTTGAAGCAGGCGAGGGGTATAGTAAAATACAAATGGAAATCCGCGATGAAATGATCAATGGCCTGGGTATTGTGCACGGAGGCATCACCTTTGCGCTGGCCGACAGTGCTTTTGCATTTGCCTGTAATAGCCGCAACAATGCTTCCGTGGCATTGGATACCTCCATTACTTTCACGAAATCTTCAAAATTGTGGGATATTTTAACTGCAGAGGCTAAGGAAATACACAACGGGAAAAGCACAGGTTTATATGTTGTTAGTATTACCAACCAGCGTAATGAACAGGTAGCCTTTTTTAAAGGCACCTGCTTCAGAACGGCTAAAACGGTAATGTAACGAGAAGCAGGAAATATTGCGGCTACTGCATTTGCAGCGCATCTTCTTCCTGCCTTACATTTTCTAATTCATGCATAAAGGTCTTTCCCCAGTTATCAATATCGTAGTAAGTAACCTGTTCAAACAAACGTTGCAGGCGTAATTTCCGGTCTTGTTCTTCGAGTGATAGGGCTTGTTCCAATCCATCCACAAGGTCTTTGCTGTCATACGGGTTAGTGCGTATGGCATAGGAGAGTTCAACGGAAGCGCCTGCAAATTCGGATATCACCAATACACCACTTGCACCAGGCATTAATCCCTGCACTCCGATATATTCCTTTGCTACGAGGTTCAATCCATCCCTTAATGGAGTAATCCAGGCCACATCAGCAATCGCATAATAGGTAATGACTTCTTCAAAAGGCACAGAGCGGAAGAAGAAGCGGATAGGCACCCAATCCAAGTTGGCATACTTACCATTGATTTTTCCAATGGCCTGCTCCAGTTCCGCCAGTATTTTATCGTACACTTTCATGCCCGGGGCTGCCGGGGTACAAATATTGATAAGTTCCACTTTGCCATGCAATTGCGGGTTATTTTCTAAAAAGCGCTGGAATGCAAGTATTTTTTCGAGCGGCCCTTTCACATAGTCCAGGCGCTCTACGGATATGATTATCTTTTTGCCTTCTGTTTGAGCCTTCATTTTTGCTATGCGCTCCTGGGTTTCGGGATCATTAAAAATGCGGCGGATATTATTCATATCAATTCCCACAGGGTGGGCACCCAACCTTATTATTCTGCCACCGGCGTCAAATTCCCTTGTCATTTTATCAACCCCCAATGCACAACTATAGGTTAAAAACCGGTCGGAGCAGGGCTGTTCGGAGCGGATTTTAATGGGCATATGGCTTTTTACCACGTCTACAAAATTTTCAACGTAACGGGGAATGTGAAACCCGATGTAATCGCACTGCAGCATGCTGCCTATAATTTCGCGGCGCCAGGGAATGATATTGAAGATATCGGCCGGTGGAAACGACGTGTGATGAAAGAACCCGATTTTTACATCCGGGCGCAGTTGTCTTAATATACCCGGCACCATCCATAAGTTGTATTCGTGTATCCATACCGTAGCACCGTAATCGGCCTCTGCCGCAGCTTTTTCGGCAAAAAGCCGGTTTACCTTTACGTACTGGTACCATTGGTCGTGATCAAACCTAACTTTGTCGGCAAATGAAAATATGATTGGCCAAAAAGCTTCTTTAGAGAAAAGTTTGTAAAAAATATCTATCTCTTTTTTTGTGAGGGAGATACTGGACGCGATGAGGTTGGGGTATTTAGCCTGATCAATATACCGGTCTTCTGTAAATCCCGGTTGTTTATGCCGCGACTCTTCCCATGCGATCCAGGCACCCGATCTGCCATTGCTGAAGAATCCAAGCAGGGAAGGGATAATTCCATTGGGACTTTTCGGAGATACTTTTTGAGAAGTTCCGTCAATCTCTTTCATTTCATAGGGTAGGCGGTGATACATTAATAATAATTGGGTATCGCCCTGGGCATCTATAGAAACCTCAGCTTTTTGGTTTTTTATGAAATCGTTGAATTCATTAAAGTGTTCCATCGATTCCAGTATACCACCAGCGCCGGCGGCAGAAGCCTGCAACACATGAGGCATATCAGCGGTATAATCCAGTAGCGCCTGTTCCGAAGTGCCTACCACAACACCATTATAGCCCGTGTCGTACAATGAGCAATCATTGAAAGTATCACCGGCCACTAAAATTTCCCTGGGAGACAAATCCAGCAATCTTACTAACTGTTTAAGCGTCGAACCTTTGTTAACATTTTTTGGAAGAATATCAAGAAATTTTCCGGCAGACAAAAGCACATCGAGCCCCATTTCAGCGGCAATGTCTCTCAGCATGTCAAGGTCGGTTTGTTCATCGTAGTAAAAAGAATAGCGGCGTTCCTGCGGTACAGGCTGCAATTTTAATCCTTTTACTTTTTTAATCTTCTTCTTAATAAAAAGCATACCGGGCCAATGGCCTTCAATTTCGGATTGAATGGGTTGAATGGCTTCCAACGTTTTTCCGTTCAGCACAGTAGCACCCACATCGCAAATAATATAATCGGGATTGGGAATAACGGGGTTGTCCAGCAAAGGCATAACACTCTCTATACCTCTACCTGTAACAAATGCCAGGGAAATATCTTTTTCCTGCTCTATTAAGCGATATAATTTTAAACGATCTGCCTGGCGGCCTCCTAAAAATGTTCCATCAAGATCAGTGGCTAATAACATAAATAATATTTGTTTGTCTTCCCGGCCAGAAGATTGGTTAAAAAATCATATATATAAACAACAGCCTGTTTTGCAACAAGTGAAATGCCCCGGTATACAAGCTGTACTAATTATTTCCCGCCTGGTATTTATAGGCTGGGTAAAGTTTCATCCAAAGAAATACCACCCTGAAGTGTGATTAAAAAGGTGGTTTGGAATGAATTTGCTGGTCAAAGGTAAAAAAAATAAGCCACTAACGCAAACCAACGATGGGATTTAAAGCAACGTTCCAGATAAATAATAATTGATTATTATCTATTAATTTTTGATTGATAAATATATATGAACAAATTCAGTTTGTTCTTATGCATCCTCAGCACAATAGAACAAACAGTTAAGGTTTGCTTTTGAAGCATCAGAGCGATCGCATCAGATGCGGATGAATATCTTTCGCTTATAGAGGAAATAAAACAGTAACCAAAAACAGGTGTAACTGCCCAATGACAAAAAGAAAGGATACCAGTCACCAAGGCCAGGTTGTAAGCTTTTTAAAAAAACAGCCGCAAATCCACTCAGGTCAAATAAGTCTCCAACCATATAAGCCAGTATGGAGTTACTTCCTATCACAATAAAAAAGGTAGTCCAGCCTTTGATGTTCCAGTAATCAACGATAAGATAAAACAAAGAAAGTAATAAAAAGCATAAACCACTGGAGAACAAAACAAAGGAACTTGTCCATATATGTTTAATAATAGGATCTACAACATTCAATAGCAGTCCGGCAACTAAAAGAATTGCTCCCGTAAAAAACAGCAGGTTCAATTTTCGAAGAGAGGGAATGGCAGCCTGCAATATATAAGAAGCAAATATGCCCGTCATCACCGTAGCAGCAAAATTTAAACTGGTAAGTATCCATGTATAATTGGTCCCATCCTGGTGTTTACCCAATAACCATTTATCGATATGCAGCGCAAGGTTTTGATGTGGTTCAATCACTGCCTTACCTTCACCCGGAATTGAAACAAAATACACCAGGAAAGAATAAAGCACCATCAATAAAAGAGTAATCACGAATTGCTGTCGCACATTACAATTAAGGATAATGATAGCGGAAATTAAAAATCCGGCGGCGATTGCCTGAAGTGTGTTGGAGAAAAAAGCAAACTTGCTGAAGTCGTAGGTTAATAAGTTGCCCTGCACCATCATACCCAGTATCCACAGTATAATCACTCTTTTAATAATATGCTTCCACAGATCTTTTTCAGATCCCTTCTGCAGCCTTTTCTTAAAGGAAAGGGGCATAGAAACACCCGTAAGAAACAAAAACAAAGGCATGATGATGTCTAAAAAATGGAAGCCTTTCCATTCCACATGTTCGAGTTGCTCCGCAAAAAAGGCGGTTACGGGCGATTGAACAGCCTCATGTAATGTAGTAAATATAAGTGCACCGCCGGTTATCCAGAACATATCAAAACCACGCAGGGCGTCAACAGACAATATCCTGTCCTGTCGGGCAGGAAAACTTTCGGGGCTAAGTATTTGGAGGAAGCCGGGGCGCTTGGTCGTCATATCCAGGTTTTTGGGGTTTATATTACTAAAGATATCGGCTATCCCTTAATATTAAACGGTTTGTTACTAATATTTTAACACCCCTTTCTGCTCCCCTCGCAAGGAATTGCTCCTTTCTGCTTAAAATCGGGTTACAGGCTTGTTGCGTAACCGCAAACCTGGGCGTTTCGTAATAATGGCCGGTTGGTTATATCTTTGGCCAAAGTGCAGTATGGAAAAATCAAACTTTGTTGACCAGATCAGGATATTTTGTCGCAGTGGGCATGGAGGCGCGGGTAGTAAGCATTTCATGCGCACTAAATTTAATCCGCATGCGGGCCCGGATGGTGGCGATGGAGGTAGAGGTGGACATATTATTCTTAAAGGCAACAAAAACCTATGGACATTGCTGCACCTGCGCTATTTCAAAAATGTGTTGGCCGAAAACGGCGAAAGCGGCAGTGGCAATAACTGCACCGGCAGAAGTGGCAAAGATATTATTATAGAAGTGCCACTGGGCACCATATCCATTGATGAAGAAACCCAGGTACAGGAGGCGGAAATATTAGAAGATGGGCAGGAGCTGATTTGGATAAAGGGCGGCAAAGGCGGATTGGGCAATGCCAATTTTGCCACGGCTACCAACCAGGTGCCCGAATACGCCCAACCCGGATTACCGGGAGAAGAAGGTTGGAAGGTTTTAGAACTGAAAGTGCTTGCAGATGTTGGCCTGGTGGGTTTCCCTAATGCCGGAAAATCTACATTATTATCAGTCATCACCGCGGCAAAACCTAAAATAGCCGACTATGCCTTTACCACCATTAACCCCAACCTGGGCATGGTGGAATATCGCGATGGCAAAAGTTTTTGCATTGCTGATCTTCCCGGAATTATTGAAGGTGCAGCTGAAGGGAAGGGGCTTGGCCACCGTTTTCTTCGTCATATAGAAAGAAATCCGGTGTTGCTGTTTCTTATCCCTGCAGATAGCAACGATCATAGAAAGGAATTTGATGTACTTCGCAACGAATTGGAACAATACAATCCCGAATTATTGCACAAACAATTCATTATAGCCATCAGCAAAAGCGATATGCTGGATGAGGAGTTAAGAAAAGCCATCGCAAAAGAGCTGCCCACTCACCTGCCTCATCTTTTTATTTCATCCTTTACCCAAAAGGGCTTGATTGAGCTTAAAGATATGTTATGGGAGACCTTAAATAAAAACACAGATA
>DASUFG010000295.1:0-2522 GCA_036274715.1 Agriterribacter sp. | reverse complement strand
GAGAAAAATAAATCCAGGGGTATTGCCATAACCGCGCAGCGTCTGTCATTGTTGAATCGTGCGGAAAAAAGGCAGCCTTCTTTTGATATCGTAGATTTGGTGGATAGTGAAGGAAATCCTTGTGGTACTAAAGTAGTGTTGATAATGGGTTACAGTGATTTGATTGAAGCCAGCCAATTCTAAAATTACAATATGATTACAGCGACTATTGTCGATGATGAACCGGATTGCTGCGAAGCGCTTGCTACATTATTGCAGCGCTACTGCCCGGATGTAAAAATACTGGACATCTGCTATTCTGCTGCTACAGCACTCAAATCCATAAACCAACACAAGCCAGACATCCTCTTCCTCGATATTGAAATGCCGTTTATGAATGGTTTTGAGTTACTGGAAAAATTGGGAGAAATCCATTTTGAAATCATTTTCACTACCAGCTACGACCAGTATGCCATAAAGGCCATTCATTTCAGCGCACTGGATTACCTATTAAAACCCATCGACCGGGAAGAATTACAAAAAGCCGTCTTAAAAGCGATGAAACGGAATCAACACATGCTTCCGCAGCAACTGGACATTCTTTTGCAAAAATTGAAACATCCCGCAGTTCAGATCAATAAAATACCAATCCCTACCATGGAAGGCTTTCAACTGGTACCTTTTGATACCATTATCAGCTGCCAATCTGAAAGTAATTATACCTACCTTTTTTTAAAGAATAAGTCAAAAATAATAGCCTCCCGTACGCTGAAGGAAGTGGAAGAAATACTGGAAGATTTTCCTTTTATAAGGGTGCATCATTCGCATGTGGTGAACATCAATGAAGTAGAAAAATATGTAAAAGGAGAAGGCGGCTATTTAGTGATGACAGACGGCTCAACAATTAGCGTTTCCCGAAGCCGGAAAGAATTGCTGCTGAAAGTTTTTACGGGTAAAAGCTAGTTTAAAAACGATAAGATCTGCCCGATTAGAACCAGTCAGGGATTAGGACTCGATTGCGGTGGGTGCCGACACTTACCGCTATCAAAAAGTGTGTCTTCACCATCTTCTGGGTCTATCCTGTGACTTTGCGAGCCCGCGTTTGAACCAGTGCTATTCGCTATGGGCGGCTAAGATATCCTTTCATATAAAAAATACAGCGTAGATTAAAAGCGGGCATAACAACATTGTTTCCTATTTTTATGGCTGTTTGAAAAAGAGAATACAGCGGGAAAACCATTATTTGCCCGATAAAAAGAAGGCACCCGATGAGCCAGGATCAACTTTCAGTACGATGGCAGTTTTTTATCATTAAAAAATATACGATCAAACCTTTTAAATAAACAACCGCAATGAAAAGAAGACATTTTATTAAGACTACGGCTGCAAGCTCGCTGGCTTTCATGATTCCTTTTGGGTCATCGGCATTTACCCCCGGCAAAAAACTAAGAGTTGCACAGGTTGGACTCGGTTTTATGGGGCAAAGTGACTTGAAGGACATTGCATCTCACCCGGATGTAGATGTTGTGGCACTCTGCGATGTGGATGCAAGCAAGATCGATGCCGTAAAAGCCAGTTATACCAATGCTAAAACGTTTGCTGATTACCGGGAAATGTTCAATACCATGGGCAATGAGATTGATGCCGTAGTGGTTTCGACTCCCGATCATTCACACGCGCCGGTGGCGTTAACGGCCATGGAAATGAATAAAAACGTGTACTGCCAGAAACCACTTACCCATTATATTTCTGAGTCGAGGAAAATGTCCGCCGTCGCGGCCCAGAAAAAGCTCGTAACACAAATGGGTATCCAGGTACACTCCTTTTACGATTACAAACTGGCTACTATCTTAATTCAGAAAGGGATTATCGGGAAAGTAAAAAAAGTAATTGCGTGGTCACCCAAGGTATGGGGATATGATGGTCCCGAGCCGGAAGGAAGTGACCCGGTACCGGAGGGTTTAAACTGGAACCTGTGGCTGGGCACCGGCAAAGAAAGACCTTATAAAGAAGGGTTTTATCACCCAAGCGACTGGAGGAAATGTATTGATTACGGTTGCGGTACTTTGGGCGATATGGGTGTTCATATTTTTGACACACCCTACAACGCTTTAAAATTGAGTGTTCCGTTAACGGTTAAAAACTCCTGCCGGCAACCCAATACATTTGGGCACCCCGAAAAAAATCATGTGACCTATGTGTTCCCCCAAACGCCTTATACCGCTAAAACGCTGGAGTGGGTTTGGTTTGACGGAAAGGGTGCACCTGAACTGGAAAAAGACCTGGACTTGCCTGGCGGACAAACATTACCCGACCAGGGCGCTATGTTTATTGGTGAAAACGGACAACGCTTGTTGTTGCCGCATTTTATGGAACTGCCCCGGCTAATTATTAACGATAAGTATGAAGCGATAGATATAAAAAAATACGATCCAAAAGGCGAAGCCGGAAAACCGGTTACCAGCTACGATATTGAAGGGCAAAAGCACTATCATGAATTTGTGGATGCCTGCCTTGGAAAAACCAAATGCAGTGCCCCGTTT
>DASUFG010000294.1:0-7488 GCA_036274715.1 Agriterribacter sp. | reverse complement strand
TATTATTATATATATTAAAAATATAAATTATTGAGATTCTAAACACGTAACCAATTATTAACCTTTGTATCATTGGGTAACTTCAAAGAAACCAACAATGGCAGTTTTGTTACCAGGGAGTGGAGGTTTTAATTTTTGTATTTTTCCCTCCACGCCAGCATACCACCTGCCAGATTTTTCGTATTGCTGAAGCCCAGCGTATCCAGAATGAGACATGCCTGGCCGCTTCGATTACCGCTACGGCAATAACATATTACTTCTTCGTCTTTAAGCGCTTCAATTTCACCGATATTCATATTTTGGATACGTCCTAAAGGCAAAAGAATTCCTCCAATATTAAATTCGGCATTCTCTCCCGGCTCACGAACATCAATTAAATTGAGTTTTTCTCCGGCCTGTAGTCTGTTGTTCACTTCTTCCGCGGTTATTATTTGCATTGTTCTTCGTGATATTTTAAAATATAGTTAATATTCGTGTAAAGTGGGTTCCCGGTTGGGTGAGGCAACGGTTGTGCTATCATTTATTTTGACCGGTTTATCCCGTGTTATCCATATATCAATCATCTGCCCCTTTCGTATGCTGTTCAGGTTTCCATTTTCGTTGTACCGCTGGGGCTGTTGCCTGAATACAAATGCTGAAGCCGTATCCTTGATTGTCAGGTCTGGAATGATACTCCCAATTGTTATACCACTCGCTTCCAGCAAGGTAGTCGCTTCCTCATAATTCATTCCGAACAGATCCGGAACCGGCATTTCTGTGCTGCCAATTCCTGCTCCCAACACCAAAGATAAGGTGGAGCCCATGGTAATTTTGGTTCCAGGCCTGATGGAGGCGTTATTGAACAGTTGATCCAATACTGCATTTTTAGCGATGTCCGGTTTATAGGTTGTATCACCTAATCTCAACCCCCTCGCTTTTAATTCAAGCTCAGCATTTCTAAAACTCATGCCCACAAGGTTCGGCATTTCAATTTCCGGTGCAACTGCCCTGTTAACCGTAAGGTACACAACCCGGTTTACTTTTACCGATGCGTCGGGTTCAGGGAACTGTTTTACTACCGCAAGGGGGGGGAGTGTATCATAATATACCGAATCCTGTATCCATACATCGAATCCTTCCTTATTCAATAGTGTGGTGGCTTCTTTAATATTTTTATTACTCACATCCGGAACCTTAAGATAAGAGCCATGATGAGTAAAATATTCCAGCGATTGCAAAGCCAGTAAAACAAGCAGGAAAACGATGGTAATAACAACCAAAAGATTTATCCAAAATGAACGTCGGGTGATTATCTTAAACATATGTCTTGATAAAATCTAGAAAATGGAATCCCCATTTTCATTATGATAATATGAGTAAAGCACGAATTATTTACCCTTCGATAAAGCCTGTTCAATCAGTGCTGAATAAAATGACTTTAACGTCCAGCCAAAAGCTTTTACCTGCTGTGGAACTATACTGGCCTCGCTTTGGCCAGGAACAGTGTTAATTTCCAGCAAATAAGGACTACCGGATTCCTCGTGGTAAATAAAATCAATTCTAATGATCCCGCTACAATTAAACAATTCGTACACTGCCTTCGCATTGTGCTTTATTTGATCTGCCATTACACCCGGAATTTCGGCCGGGGTAATTTCCGTGGAAGCGCCTTTGGTATATTTTGCCTCATAATCAAAAAAGTCTTTTTTGGTAATCACTTCTGTAATGGGTAGCGTGATAATTTCGTTCTTATTCTTAAAAACCCCTATTGTAAATTCCCGTCCGCTAATAAATTCTTCTATCAACACCTGTTCATCCTCTCTAAAAGCCTTTGTTATTGCCGGTTGCAACTCTTCGGAACGATGTACCTTACTCATCCCTATGCTGGAACCTCCATTGTTTGGCTTTACAAATACGGGCAACTTTAACTGGGAAAGTATTTGTTCCGGCATTATCGTAT
Source organism: Agriterribacter sp. (assembly GCA_036274715.1). Classification (GTDB taxonomy): domain Bacteria; phylum Bacteroidota; class Bacteroidia; order Chitinophagales; family Chitinophagaceae; genus Agriterribacter. Next base: position 5,549 of record DASUFG010000294.1, on the reverse strand, counting down.
TTTGCCTGAACAGGTGAACAGATTTTGCCACCCTAATGCCAGCAAAGGCAGCCACAGCCACGGTATACCGCTTATTAAAAGTAAGCGCAGAAGTAGCGGCGTCGCAGGAGGTATATGGGAGATTGAGTAAATCAAAATACCCCTGTAATTTTCCATCTTCCCCGGGAGTACCGTGTATCCCGATAAGCACGGCATCGAATTTTGTACGCCTGCCGTCGACGGTGACAGAAAAATCGTTTTTATCAACAGTAACAGTTTCATCGCCCCACTTGTAAAACCAGCCATCTGTAGTGATGTCGATGGTATACACATTATATTTATCCTTGTCAATGTTATTTTCGATAGTAACGGCACTTTTATAGGATATCACCGCTTCGCCTGAATAGCCACCTGTAACAAATGCTATGTTGGGTTTCATGTATTTTAACCGGTTTGCCTGCAAAGAAACGATTTTTGATTTCAAATATGATAAACTGAAAAGCTAAATTTAGGCAGCCCCGGAAACCGCTTGCTATTCCATCTTAAAAATACTTCTATTGCCTGGATTTTATTTTATTTTTCCATTTACTCCCCTATGCCTTCATTACCCGTATCTAACACGAATTTCCATTTACCATCTTTTTCCTTTTTCCAAATAGTAACATAAGTACCTTTATATACGGAGTCTTTTATCCGCATATTGTAAGTGCCATAGGTATAGCCCAGATCTGAAGCTACCGATATATCGGCATCCAGCGGCTGCCAGGTAAGGGTGAATGAAGAATCATTCACAGCGCTAATGAATTCTACAGCTTCCGAACCTATTATTGGCATCCTGCCGGGACGTAACAGCACACCGTCCTTCTCAATATATTCAAGAAATGCCTTTTTCATTCCCACTTCTTTGGAACGATTAGAAAAATCAACATCGGTTTGCTGTAACTGGTTTAAAGCCTCAATTCTATCGGACTGTTTGCGGAACCGGAGATTGCACGAGGAATTAACCAGCAAGCCAATAGCCGCAAGCATGATAATCGGTGACAAGCGCATAACTGTATATTTAAAAACAAGGGTGAAGAATCATTCTCATGTCTTCACCCCGAAACGGGAAATATCACCCGTCTGTAATATGATGCAAAGCATCATTAGTTAAGAATATAAACCACTATTTGAGCATAAAGCATTACACATGCAACTTCTCTTTCTTTGCCAGTAATTCCGCCACTGTTTCCTCATACATTTCATCGGGTACACAACAGTCAACCGGGCAAACCGAAGCACATTGGGGTTCTTCATGGAAACCCTGGCATTCTGTACATTTATCAGGAACAATATAATATACATCTACGCTCACGGGAGGGTTACGCTGACCGACATCTATTACGCGGCCGTCCATTAAAGTAAAATCTCCCTTTATAGTAGTTCCGTCAACAATTGCCCATTCTACACCACCTTCATATATTGCGTTGTTTGGACACTCGGGTTCACAGGCACCACAATTAATACATTCATCCGTTATTTTTATCGCCATACTAATTTACAATTTTTCTGATACTATTTAGCAATTAGATTTGCACATCAAAGATAATTACACCGAACCAATAATCCATGTTGAATTTACAACAACGAATCGAAATATTAACCCAGCTGCAAAAATATATTACCGGCAGTGACGCCGGCTGGCTGAGTACAAAAAAAGAAGCTGCAGCGCGTAACCCATGGTTTATCCCCGCCTTTATTGATTTCTCAATTCAAAATATTGCATCGCGCTTTCTTGAACCGGGCGCTTTGAATAAATGGGTGGCCATGTATGACATACCAGCAGAAAATGGCAACCCGGTTAATATTGGTGTTACCATGGCAGGCAATATTCCATTAGTTGGATTTCATGATTTTCTGTGTTCCTTCATTACCGGTCACAAACAAACGATTAAGCTGTCGTCAAAAGACAACCTGCTGCTACCCCACATGGTTGAAAAGATGGCTTCCTGGGACGCCCGTATTTCTCACCAGGTAAGGTTTTCCGACATGCTTAAAGGTTGCGATGCCTATATTGCTACGGGCTCTGGTAATACCGCCCGGTATTTTGAATACTATTTCAGTAAATATCCGCATGTCATTAGAAGAAACCGTACTTCTGTTGCAATATTGAAGGGAGATGAAAATGAATCGGACCTTGATAAACTGGCAGATGATGTTTACCTGTACTTTGGATTAGGCTGCAGAAATGTTACCAAAATTTATGTACCCGCCGGGTACGATTTTATCCCCTTACTGGATTCGTTTAAAAAATATGATAGCCTCATTGAAAATCACAAGTATAAGAACAACTACGATTTTAACCTGGCCTTACTGATGCTTAACCAAAAGTATTATATGACGAACGGTTCAATTTTATTAGCTGAAAACCCGTCTGTTTTTTCGCCAATAAGTGTATTGCATTACGAATTTTACGTTCGCCAGGATGATATTTATAACCAATTAAATCCCACAGAAATTCAATGTATTTCCGGCACAGATCAAATACCATTTGGTTCTGCGCAATACCCGGTGTTAACCGACTATGCAGACGGAAAAGATACCATGAAATTTATGGTTGAGCTCTAAAAAAACACCTGAAGCAATACCCAAACCAGTTTACAACCGCCTAACATTCCTTAACATTTTTATTAAGTATTCCTTCGTAATTTCACGTTGCATCTTTGAAATACGAAATTCTTCCTAATCATTTGTTAAGGTGTACCACGACGAAATGTCATTTTACCCGGGTTTTATTTATTTTGCATTGGTACAGGCATAGCATTTGATGGAGACTGAATAAGTGTTTTTAAGACCTCATTATAAAAATAAAATTCACATACAAATGAAAATTAAGCAAATTGTATTGACAGTGTTGTTAAGTGCAGCCACCACCCTGGGCGTGATGTATGCATACAATTCTTATATTCAAAAGCCAGTGGCAATTCAGGATGGTATAAAAATTCCCGCCAATTATGCCGGTCTATTTAATGGTGATAATATTCCGGGCCCGATTGATTTTGAGCAACCCGCCAAAGTTGCGGTTCCCGCCATCGTGCATATTACCACGGTAATCGGCAAGGCTGAAGCCAGCAATAATTTACCGCGCAAGAGCAATCCCTTCCAGGGGCTTGTACCCGATGATTTTTTTGATGACTTTTTTGGCAATGGTCCTAACATGCGCAGTATTCCGCAAAGGGCGTCAGGATCGGGCGTTGTTGTGAGCCAGGATGGGTTTATTATTACAAACAACCATGTCATTGACGGCGCCAGTGAAATAAAAGTGACATTAAATAATCAAACAAGTTATACGGCAAAAGTTATAGGCGCCGACCCCAGCAGCGATTTGGCTGTTCTGAAAGTTGATGCCACCAACCTTCCTTTTTTATTGTACGGCAACTCCGACAATGTTCAGATCGGGCAATGGGTGCTGGCTATTGGCTACCCGCTAAATCTCGAAACTACTGTAACGGCTGGCATTATAAGCGCCAAAGGGCGGACCCTGGGTTTAAATGCCCGTCGCAGTCAAACGCCTATTGAGTCATTTTTACAAACCGATGCGGCCGTTAACCAGGGAAACAGTGGCGGTGCATTAGTGAATACCAATGGCGAACTGATCGGCATTAACTCTGCTATCGCCTCTCCCACGGGATCGTATGCCGGGTATTCCTACGCAATACCGGTTAATATTGTAAAGAAAATAGTAAATGACCTGATCCAATTTGGCACCGTACAAAGAGCATACCTGGGTATAAGTTATCTGCCCGACGGAGCGCCTGATTCGGAAAAAGACAAACTGGGATACAAAACAGGACCGGGCGTATATGTTAGAGAGGCTGCTAAAGATGGCGCTGCCGCTGCTGCAGGTATTAAATCGGGAGATTACATCAGTAAAATCAATGGTGTTCCCGTAACCTCTGGCAATGAAATGGTAGAACAAATAGCGCGTTTGAAACCCGGCGATAAAATTTCCATCACCTATTTAAGAAATGGAAAAGACAATACAGTAAACGTTACGCTTAAAAATAAGACAGGCACTTACGATATTGTAAGAACTTCAGTACTGGATGATTTTGGAGTTGACTTTATAGCACTTGATAAGAAAAAAGCAAGCGAATATGGGCAAACTGGTGGTGTAGTGGTAAAGAAAATCAACCCCAATGGACTGATAGATGCGCAAACCAGGATGCGCGATGGCTTTATTATTCTTCGGGTGAACGACAAACCCGTGTCCAGCATTGATGAGCTTTCTGAAGCAGTTCAAAATGCCGGTAACAACATTAAGCTGGATGGATTCTATCCGGGATTTGAGGGACTTTACACCTATAATATCAATAAAGAAGCGCAGTAGTAAGAAGCACAAATAATAATGGCGGAGCGAAGTATAGCAAATGCGATGCAGGTTTAAATTCCTGCATCGCATTTCTTTTTATCATATCGAATTATACTTCCCGGATCGGGCTATACCTGATACGCGCATCCAGGTAACAGAACGTATGAAGAATTTATCATTCTGACTATATTGCTTATAAGTTTCGCTATTCTCCCTTAAAATATTTTCAATTATTAAAGATGGTATCGCTCAAACCCACATTGTATCATATTATTATTGGAGTAACCACCTCCCTTCATATGTTCGGACAAGGAAGTGTAACATCAAAAACGAAAAAGCCCAATGTCATCGTCATCTATACCGACGACCAGGGTTCGCTCGACCTTAATATTTATGGCGCAAAAGATTTATATACTCCAAACATGGATGGATTGGCACGCAGGGGCGTCAGGTTTACCCAATTTTATGCCGCGGCTCCCGTTTGTTCTCCATCCCGCGCCTCCCTCTTAACAGGGAGGTACCCGCAGCGCGCACAACTGGCCACCAATGCGTCGTCGGAAAGAGGAGGCAAGTCCGAAATGCCCACATCACAGGTTACCATGGCTGAAATGTTTAAATCAGCAGGTTATGTTACCGGTCACATCGGCAAATGGCACGTGGGGTATTCGCCGGCTACAATGCCCAACCAACAAGGATTTGATTATTCTTTTGGACACATGGGCGGGTGCATTGATAATTACTCCCATTATTTTTATTGGGAAGGTCCGAACCGGCACGACCTCTGGCGCAACGGAACAGAAATTTGGGAAGACGGCAAATTTTTCCCGGATATGATGGTAGAGGAGGCAAGTAGGTTCCTCGATAAAAACAAGAACTCGTCGTTTTTCTTATACTGGGCTCTAAATATTCCGCATTACCCATTGCAGGGACAAGAAAAATGGCGGGAGTATTATAAAGATCTTCCTTCGCCCCGGGATAAATATGCCGCGTTAATTTCTACCATGGATGAAAAGATAGGAACGGTATTACAAAAGCTTAAGGCACTTGGGCTTGAGAAAAACACTATCGTCATCCTTCAATCGGATCATGGACATTCGGAGGAAGAACGCAGTTTTGGTGGTGGCGGTTACGCCGGATCTTACCGTGGTTCTAAATTCAGTTTGTTGGAGGGTGGCATAAGGATACCGGCTATTATCAGTTGGCCCGGAACTTTACCCGA
>DASUFG010000293.1:0-5917 GCA_036274715.1 Agriterribacter sp. | reverse complement strand
TAATGTTCTGTTTATAACAAAACCTGGTTTTCCCCACTATCGTAAATACATTCACTAATGGGCCAACCAAGCCCGTTAACCAATCGTTAACAATACTCATTTTTTTTGTGAGTATGGATTTTTTTGTGGTTTGCTCTTAGTCCATAATGAAACGGGACTGGGCCTACTATAAAGATTTTACCGAGGAGGAATTCGCTGCAGATGAATATTTTCAGCAGTGGGTTTTGCTACCCGATGCGCAATCGGATCTGTTCTGGAAGTCCCTGGTCCAAAACAATCCCGAACAACGCATTGCCATCAGCAATGCCTCCAAAATGGTGCAACATCTGGTTCAAACCGGTTTCCATATCCCTTTTTTGTCGGCCAAAGAAAAACAGGCGATGAAAAGCCAGATTTTCAAACAAATTGAACTTCCTTCCAACAATGAGGTTGCTCCCCTGAAGAAAATCCAAAATAAAAAATGGAAAGGCCGGGGATTGGCGGCAGCCGCCATCACGGCGCTTTTTATGATGCGGTTTTTCTTCCCGGGAGTTACCAAAACCCAGGGTACGCCTGCCATGACATCCGAACAAACGGAGATAAAGCAGATTAAGGAAATCATGTTGCCCGATAGCTCGCTGGTCATATTAAATGGTAATTCGTCTATCCGCTACAACAGTGATTTTGCCACTTCCTCCAAAAGAGAAGTAGTACTGCAAGGCAATGCCTATTTTCACGTAAAACAAACCCCTTCCCTCACTCCTTTCATCGTCCATGCCAATCAATTGAACATACAGGTTACCGGTACTGAATTTAATGTAAATGCCCGTACAAAAGCGACCGATGTTGTACTGACCAAGGGAAAAGTAAATGTGAGCCTCCAAAAAGATCAAACCCACGCTGTATTCATGGAGGCGGGCTATAAGCTCAATGTAGATACCCTCAACAACGAATTAATCACCACCAAAACCAATACTGACTTGTACACCGCCGCATGGAAGCAGCGCGAATGGCATTTTGAAGAAACCCGTTTAGCAACAGTAGCCCAGTTATTAAAGGAATATTATGGGATGGATGTTGTTTTTACCGAAGATAGCCAGCGCGACTTAATGATCACCGCGGTGGTTTCTGTAAATGATTTTCAAACCCTGATCAATGTAATTGAGAGAACCTTAAACATCGATATACAAATCACAAACCAACAATTAATCATTATTAACCCTCAATCAAAACAGTTATGAAAAGAAAACCATCTTTTTCAAAAAGCTGCTTAGGGATAATGTTGCCCACCATAGCACTGATGGTGGTTACAACCGGGTCGTGGGCGCAGGATATTGCCGCCATTTCCCCATCCTTAATGAACAAGACCAATGCTTCTTCCGCAGGCACCGACTTTAAAACAGTTTCGCTGCAGGATTTTATGAAGGAGTTTAAAAAGATCTACGAAAATGTTTATTACAGCTATCAATCAAACACGTTAAAGTTCAAACAGGTGTCCTATGATGCTTTGGATGCCAACAAACAACTCAATCCCGACATCGCTTTAAGGCAGGTTTTAACACCCGCAGGATTGGTGTTTGAAAAAGTAAATGATGTGTATGTCATTAAACAATCGCAGGACGCAAAAGAAGAAAACTTTGTTGTTGCCACATCTATGGTCAATACAACTACCGAAGCTGCGGATTTTGCAGTAAGAGGAAAAGTAAACGACAACAATGGTGTAGGTGTTCCCGGGGTAACCGTAAGCGAAAAAGGAACATCAAACGTTACCTCTACAAATGGCGATGGCGATTTTGCATTGACTGTAGCCAACTCCAATGCAACCTTGGTATTGAGTTCCGTTGGGTTTGCCACACAGGAAGTAGCTGTAAGCGGCAAAAGCCAGCTGAACATTATCCTGCAATCCACCGCGCAGGAATTGGAAGGTGTAGTAGTTACAGCATTGGGTATCAGCCGGGAAAAAAGGTCGCTCGGTTATTCAGTGGGCCAGGTAAAAGGAGAAGAGATGACTACAGTAGGAAATGAAAATATGCTTACCTCTCTTTCCGGACGCGTTTCAGGCGTTACCGTAAATCAAACAAGTGGTGTAGGTTCGTCAATCAGTGTGATTATTCGCGGAGCCAGTTCTTTAGGAAACAACCAACCCCTATATGTGGTGGATGGCGTGCCCATGGGTGGCGGTGCCAATACAAGCGACAGAGGAGGTGTAAAAGCTGACTTTGGTAATGGGGTAGCTGATATTAACCCCGAAGACATCGAAAACATTTCTGTGTTAAAAGGGCCCAGTGCTGCTGCATTATATGGATCAAGAGCCGGTCATGGTGTAATATTAATCACCACGAAAAGTGGTAAAAAAGGAAAAGGTCTCGGTGTTTCCTTTTCTACTTCCAATGTTTTTGAAACGCCTTACCGCTACCTCGATCTGCATTACTTATATGCCAATGCAGAGCACAACTACGAATTTGATGAGTATTCTTCTTATTGGGCAGGCATTCCATTGGATAAAGGCAATACAGCAGTGCAATGGAACAGTCCTTTGGATGCCAACGGCGATCCTATTCCAACTGAGCTGAAATCTTATCGGGATAATATGAAGAATTTTCTGCAAACCGGCATTACATCCAATAATGATGTATCCGTTGCCGGCTCTACAGAAAAATCGACCTATAGAGTTTCCTACGGTAATATGACCAACCAGGGCTTAATACCTAACTCGGACCTGCATAGAAATTCACTATCACTGGCGGGAACTTACAATATTGGTAAAAGCTTTGTATTAAGCACCAACGTAAATTTTGTAAGGAGCAATGCGGCCAACAGGCCTCAAACAGCAGAAAGAAATGCCAATCCATTGCAGGCTGTATATAATTCATCATACGTTGACGTAAGAGAATTAAAAGGTATCTGGAAGCCAGGCCTGGAACAAATAGAACAATTGAGTCCAGCACCGGGCGAATTTGATAATCCCTATTTTATTGCCTATGGCATTACCAGTGGTTTTGTAAGAAACAGGATGTTCGGCAATGTTAAACTCGACTGGAACATTATGCCAGGTTTAACGGCTTTTGCACGTATTACACACGATGTGTCTAACGAAAACAGGGAAACAAAAATCGCATGGAGTTACACCGGCGCTGATAAAGGCGGATACTACCTGGACGATTATTCAGGTAGCGAAACCAACGCGGATTTCCTTGTGACTTACACTAAAAAGGTAAGCGACTTTGATTTCAGTGTATCGGGTGGCGGTAACTACAGGCTTGGAAAGGGAGGCGCTTTATCGGTAGGTGGACAAGGGTTATCGATACCTGGTCTCTATAATATAAGCAATATTCCTGTAGGCAATCTTAGCAGAGGAAGCAGTAAATCGAAAAAACTCGTGTACAGTTTGTACGGAATGGCTTCAATAGGCTTCAAGAACCAGGTTTACTTAGATATAACCGGAAGAAACGACTGGTCGAGCACATTACCTGAAGAGAACCGATCCTATTTTTATCCATCGGCTTCTTTAAGCTGGCTGGCTAACAAAACCTTTACTTTACCAAGCCAGATTTCCCTGTTGAAACTGAGAGCAGGTTGGGCACAGGTTGGTAACGATACAGATCCTTATGGGCTAACCGCGAATCTTAGTCCGGGATCGTGGGGCAATATAATAACAACAGGAGTTTCCGGTGTACAATTGAACCCTCAATTGAAACCTGAAATTGCTACTTCTACTGAAGGCGGAATCGACCTGAACATGTTCAAAAATCGTTTACGGTTTGATTTCACTTACTACAATATCGAGAATGTAAACCAGATTCTTGATATCACCATCCCCTCTTCATCTGGATTTGATAGGAAAAGAATCAATGCCGGGAAATTAGTGAGTACAGGTTGGGAAATGGGAATTGGTGGCACACCAATACAAGGCAAAAACTGGACGCTGGACCTGAATGTTAACGTAAGCCGCAACAGGGTTACGCTTGAGGAATATATACCAGGAGCAGAGGAAGCCAATAACTTCTACACTCAATGGAGCGAAAATGGCGGTGGCGCTTATACGTTCGTAGGGGAACAAATAGGCAATATGTATAGCCGTGGCTATGCCCAGGTTGAAGATCCCAACTCTCCCTATTACAGGTGGCCGATTATAGAATGGGATGGAACAAATGGCGGTCAACAATGGCAGGAACTGGATGGCAAAGAAAATGCAGTAAAGGTTGGGAACTATAATCCCGATTTTCTTGCTGGTATAGCCGCTACACTTACTTACAAGAGGTTCGCGTTAAATTTATTGTTTGACTGGAGAAGCGGTGGAGATTTCATGTCTTTTACCTATAGATATGGTGAATCTGACTGGAAAGGTCAACGCCAGATCGACAACCTGATACCAGGAGGCAATTACAGCAAGGATGAATTAGTGGATTTATTAAAATCAGATCCCGGAAAATATATTATACCGCAAAACGGCAACTTCCCGAGAGTAGGTGGTCATACCGCAGAAACTGGTGGAATGGGACCTGATGGAGAAGGTGCTTTTGTGCCGGGCGTATGGCAGGATGCAGATGGCAACTTCCACGAATGGTTGGGCGGAGATGGTACCGAAGTGCAGTATATTACGAATGTATACCCATGGGGCTTTAACCAGCAGGTTACGTTTGACGCTTCGTTTATTAAGCTTAGAGAAATTTCACTGTCGTACAAGGTGCCTAATTTCCTTAACGTGGTGCGCGACGCAACATTCTCTGTGTACATGAGAAACCTGATGCTTTGGAATGCAGCTGATATTGGTATTGATCCTGAAAGAGCTTACTGGATCGACGGCTCGAAAAGTGGCGGATTCAGGCAGGGTATTGAAAGGCAGAACGTGATGCCATGGACCATACCCTTTGGATTTAAGCTGAATTTTAATCTTTAAATGGAATAAATTTTAAAGTGTATGAAAACAAATTTTAAACTACTATCGTCAACTGGTATCGCGCTTTGCTTTCTTCTTTTTTCGTGCAGCGAGAAGTTGACTGATGCGAATATAAACCCCAACGGAGTTGCCCCCGAAACCGGCAATCCTAACCTCACCCTGCCCACCGTGATGGCGGGTGCGGCACAAAATTACATGAATCTTGGTTTCGGTAAAATATCGGGCGTAATGCAGCATACGCAGGAAGATGGCTGGTACTCCGGTTTTAATTTTTACGACTGGGCTCCTGAAGATTGGAGCGGCTGGTACGGCTTATTGAGGAACAACCAGTACGTTTACGACAGAGCAGTTGAATTGGACTACCCATTTCACCAGGGCGTAGCACTCACCATGAAATCCTTTATGTTTGGTGTAATTACCGACTTGTGGGGTGATGCACCTTATACAGATGCTTTAAAAGCGGGTTCAGAAGAAGGCATTCTATATCCTGCCTATGACAGCCAGGAAACGATCTACAAAGGCATTATCGAAGATCTGAAAACCGCGTCCTCTCTGTTTGCCGGCGCCGGCGATATTTCTAATTCGTATGCAGATGGCTATGATGTATATTTTAATGGGAATGTAGCAAAATGGCAAAAATTCGTGAACTCTCTGCTGTTACGCTATTATCTGAGGGTTTCCGATAAAATGCCGGAAATCGCAAAACCTGGTATTGAAGCCATTTACGCTTCAGGGATCTATATGAAAAATATAGGTGATGACGCTATGATGAGTTATATTGGAACTACGTCCGACAATTCCTGGCCTCAAACTCCCATTCAGTTTGATGCCAGCCAGTCTAACTGGAGAAGAAGAAAAGCAGCTGATGCTTTAATGAGCAAGTTAAATGCTTACCATGACCCAAGGAGAGATCTCTGGTTTCAGCCGGTTCACGCACAATGGGTTGCTGATCCAACACTTGCCACACCAAAAGATCAATTCATCCGCAAAAACGGGGTGATTTTACCGGGCGTTGAGTCTTATACCGACCAGGAATAC
>DASUFG010000292.1:0-4894 GCA_036274715.1 Agriterribacter sp. | reverse complement strand
TGGTGTGGCTGTTGCCAGTAAGCCGGAAGGACCCTACAGGGATCATCTTGGCAAACCGTTAGTGGATCAGTTTCACAATGGCGCGCAACCCATTGATCAGTTTGTTTTTAAAGATGCCAACGGAAAATATTATTTGATATATGGCGGATGGAAGCATTGCAATATTGCTCAACTCAACGAAGATTTTACCGGCTTTGTTCCTTTTGATGACGGAAGCACTTTTAGAGAAATAACACCGGAAGGATATGTAGAAGGTCCCTTCATGTTTATACGCGACGGAAAATATTATTTTATGTGGTCGGAAGGCGGCTGGACCGGACCCAACTACAGCGTTGCCTATGCCATTGCTGATTCACCATTTGGCCCCTTTAAACGCATTGATAAAATTTTACAACAGAATCCGGCAATAGCTACCGGGGCTGGTCACCATTCCGTAATACAAATTCCCAACAAAGACGAATGGTATATTGTATACCATCGCCGGCCATTAACCGAAACCGATGGCAATTCAAGGGTAACCTGTATCGACAGGATGTATTTTGATGATAACGGAATGATTAAACCCGTAGTGATTACCAATGAAGGGGTGCAGGAAAATAAACTCAGGTAGAGTCATTAGGAGTTACGCATTGAACAGTTCATGTTAGGATCAATTATTCTTCTGCCCAAACCTGCGCCGCTTTAACCGCTCTTTGCCACCCTTTTGACAATTGATTTCTTTTCACTTCGGCCATTTCGGATACAAACACCCGTTCTACCTGCCATTGCTTTTGTATCTCTTCCATATCTTTCCAGTAACCAACAGCCAGTCCGGCCAGGTAAGCAGCACCCATTGCTGTTGTTTCAATAATTTTCGGACGAATCACTTTGGTATCCAGCATATCACTTTGAAACTGCATCAATAAATTGTTAGCAGTAGCGCCACCGTCTACGCGCAACTCTTTAATAGCAATTCCAGCATCCGCCTCCATCGCCTGCAGCACATCCATGGTTTGATAGGCAATACTTTCAATGGCGGCGCGGGCAATATGCGCCGATGTTGTTCCTCTTGTCATTCCCACAATAGTGCCCCTTGCATGCTGGTTCCAGTAAGGAGCACCCAAACCCGCAAATGCCGGAACCACGTAAACACCACCACTATCCTTTACCTGCAAAGCCAATGGCTCAACCTCTGGCGAGGTTTTAATAATACCCAAACCATCGCGCAGCCATTGCACCACCGCGCCGGCAATAAATACGCTGCCCTCCAAAGCATATTGAGTAACCCCATTCACCTTCCACGCAACTGTAGTGAGTAAATTATTTTGTGAAGGCACGGCTTTCCCGCCCGTATTCATCAGCATAAAACAGCCTGTACCATAGGTGTTTTTAACCATGCCCGGCTGGGTACACATTTGCCCGAACAGGGCCGACTGCTGATCACCCGCAATGCCTGCTATAGGTACTTTATGTTCCGCTAAAATATGTTCTGTTTCCCCATATACCTCGCTGCTGCTTCTTACCTGTGGAAGCATATTACCGGGCACATCAAATATCTTTTCCAGTTCACCATCCCATTGAAGCGTATGTATATTCAGCAACATGGTACGCGAGGCATTGGAAACATCAGTTGCATGCACTTTGCCTTTGGTTAAGTTCCATAACAACCAGCTATCCACCGTACCGAAACAGAGTTCCCCCTTATTGGCACGTTCCCTTGCACCTTCTACATTATCAAGTATCCATTTTACCTTGGTGGCAGAAAAATAAGCGTCTATGATTAATCCTGTTTTTTCCTGTATGATTTTACCCTTTCCTTTGGCCTTTAATTCGTCGCAAAAAGCAGCCGTGCGCCTGTCCTGCCAAACAATAGCGTTATAAATGGGCCTGCCGGTAGCCCGTTCCCAAACGATAGTGGTTTCTCTTTGATTAGTGATGCCTATGCCAGCAATATCTTCTATCACGAGCCTTGCCTTACTTATGACTTCAGCGGCTACACTTAACTGTGTACTCCAAATTTCAGTGGGATCGTGCTCTACCCAGCCGGGCTGCGGAAATAGCTGTTTAAATTCTTTTTGTGCTACAGCTACAACGGAACCATTGTGATCGAAAATGATGGCACGGGAACTGGTAGTGCCCTGGTCTAACGCAAGAATGTATTTTGACATGCGGCGGCTTTTGCCTTGAAGATAAAGAAAATTGAAGGAATGGGAAATGTGGCAAACAGCGAGGTTAGCAAACCAATCGAAGATTAAACCTTGACATCCGTTTCATTTATTTGCAACCGCAACCATCACCACAATCGTTGCCTTGCACTTTATGCACGTGCCCGTGTGATAATTCGTCCGGCGTAGGCTGCCTGATATTTTTAACAATGATATTATAGTGCAGAATTCTTCCGGCGAGCGGATGGTTACCATCCAATACAATTTTATCGCCATCCATATCCGTTACCAATAGCTCCTGCCCGTCCGACGACTGTACCATGGTACCCAACTGCACCTGGTCAGCACCTTCCGGAAACTGGTCCCTGCTTACTTCAAACACCAGTTCAGGATCAAATTCTCCATAAGCCTGTTCAGGCGTGAGCGTTATCTTTTTCTCTTCAGCTATTTGCAGTCCATCAATGGCTGTTTCGAGATGCTCTAAAATATTGCCATGACCATGCAAATATTCCAATGGTTCAAATTCCGCATTGCTTTCTACTACCGCCCCTGTTTCATCGGTGGCGTGGTAGGTAATACTCACGATCTTGTCTTTTTCAACAATCATTATTTACACTTTTTTATGGGGATATGTTTTCTATAAAAAGGAACGAATGGCTATCCAGCAACCGAAAGAAAGGAGAAACGCTTTCCAATCCAGCTGTTTTTTACTTCTATCAACCAGTTTTGCTCTAATTCTTTTTTTGTTTGCACCGTATTATTAAAATACACAGTACCGGGGCTGATAAAATTATTTTCCGCCGCATAGGCTAACTGGTGCATCGGTATCAATTGTATTTTATCCTTCACTACAAATGCCAATGCCTGCCTGTCGAACAATGAAACGCCAAACTGTTGCTCAATTTCTTTGACCATCCGCACGGAGCTGTCGGTGCTGCAGCCGCTTACCTGGGTATGTGTTTCGTCGGCCATCAACACAATAAATTGCCCAAAAAAAACAGTGGCGAAACTTTTCACCCCGGCGCCATGTGCATGCCATTGTTGTGCGAAGCTGTTCAATTTCTCTTCCACTGCTAATACCTCTGCTAAAGTAAACGGACGGCTGCCCTGGTATATCCACACTCTCGACAACGGATCGAAATCTGCCGGAAGCAGATGTTGATAGTCTACATTCATGCTGCAAAAATACGACATTCCCCGATTTGCCGGAAGATCTCCTTAAACCAAAATAGCGCCGAATAGGTAAATAGGCGCTTAAACAATACAAAAAATCCTACTGCAAACCGGGCTGGTTGCCTGATCAGATACTGTTGACCGGCACCCGGTTTTTCTTTCTTTCGATCTCAACGAGTATTGCCTTTTTCATTTCCCGGTTACTAAAACTGCCGTCCTTTATCTTGAGAAGGTCCTCACGCGAGAAGCGCTCTATCCTATCCCGATCAAAATCATCCAAAAACACGTCGCTCACATTCCATGCACTCATTATGCCGCGGTAGAATGAAATGTATCCTTCTTCAACCGCCGCAAGTTTAAAATACCGAACCAGTTCATTGCCGTTTGCACTGGTATATCTTATCTTATAAATATCGCCGCTTTCGGGTCGATTGAATAATAGTTGTATCCCGGCAGATCTTTCGGCATTGATAAGCCTGATGTAAAAGAAAAGGAAGACGCCAATCAAAAGCGTAACGACTAATATATTTTTCCTGTACCGCATATCATTTGGTTTGTAAATACTTTCATAAAAACACTTCTGCTATCATACATCTTGCGCTACCGCCACCTGTTGCTTCAATGGTATTCAGCTGCGCATAAAGAAGTGAATTGTATTTCTCCAATTCCTTCACCTGCCGCGAAGATAAGGATCGGTATGCCTGCGCAGACATGATTAAAAACAATTCCCCTTTTGCATTTTGCACCTGCAGCATATTACCGGCAAAATGCCTTAATTGTTCAAAACTAATCGGGATCAATTTTTTGCCCGACATCTTAATAGCCGAAATAACATTTTTCTTTTCAGCGGCATCCGGAATGCTTTCATTACAAATAACAACATATTGTTCGGCTACGCACATCATTACATTGGTATGATAAATGGCATTACCGTTTTCATCACAGGCATCAAACAGTACAGGGGTGAATTTCATTAACCGGCAAAATTCGTCCAGAACTTTGATGTCTGTTCTCGCTGATCGACAAGCATAGGCAATATTAAACCGCCGATCCAACACCATACTTCCGGTACCTTCAAGAAATTGGTTATTGTTTTCATGCCTTGTAAAATCTATGGTCTTTGAAATGCCGAACTTATTTTTTAGGGCTTCTATAAATTGAGGTTTCCGCTCCTGCCTGCGATTGGCGGCAAACATGGGGTACAGACAGATAGTTCTACCCGGATGAAAGGATATCCAATTATTGGGGAAGATGGCATCCGGTGTATTGGGTATTGGCTCGTCCTGTAAAACCGTAACATCAATATCATTATCGCGCAGCAGTTGTACCAACCCATCAAATTCCAATAAAGCTTTTGCCTGAATATCTTTGTCATCAAGCACGGTTTGAAACCTGTTATTTCCGGCGGTTTGCGTATTAAACCCAAAGTTTGCCGGTCTTACCATTAACAACTGCGATGTAGTTTGCATAGTAGTAAAAAGTTACATAAATGGACGTGCTTGTTCATGTGTTACCCTTTGGCGTTCCCTTTTTAAAAATGACGATCAGGGTTCATCATTCAATTTCGTCCCTGAACA
>DASUFG010000291.1:0-18312 GCA_036274715.1 Agriterribacter sp. | reverse complement strand
AAAAAGTATCCGCCTGCCTGCTTTCCGGCCGGTGGGTTTATCGCAGCGGTTTACCTCAAGCGTGGAATCAGAAAAAATATTGGCAAATGCATAAGCATCATCCAGCTTCCAGTCGCTCACAAAACTATCATGACAGGAAGCGCATTTTAAATTTAAACCCAAAAATACCTGCGACACGTTTTGAGCCGCCTGCATCTCCGTTTTCTGGCTGGCATTAATGGTTCCGCGCCACTGAATGCCTTTGATAAAACCTTTTGATTCATCGGTTGGACTGATCAATTCCTTTACAAAAACATTATAGGGCTTATTGTCGCGGAGTGAATTATATAGCCATTTGGTGATATCCCATCTTCCACCGGTGATATAGCCGGTACCACTATAGTCGTTGCGGAGCGCATCGTTCCAGAAGGTAAGCCAATGCTGCGCATAGTCATCGTTCCGGTTGAGCAGGCCTTCTACCAGCAATTTCCGTTTATCCGGATTGTTATTGCTTACAAAATCGTCTATCGTTTCGGGAGAGGGCAATAAGCCAATAACATCTAAATACACCCTTCGTATATAAGTGTGGTCGTCGACCACATGCTTCCATTTCACCTTATTTTTTTTGAAATACACATCAACAAAACGGTCAACCGGGTTTACCAACTCACTGCTGGCCGTGGGAATTTCGGGCATACGCGGTGCTAATGCCGCCACCCTGAAAATACTTTTTAGTTCGCCGGAGGGCCAGGGAGCATCTTTTTTGATCCAGTATTCAATGGTGGCGATTTCCTGTTTGGTAAGCGCCTTCCCCTTTGAAGGCATTGCTTCCTTATGGCTGCGGGGCAAATTAATTCTTCGCACCAGCTCGCTTGTTTCGGGATGGCCCGGCACAAGCACTTTCCCATTTTCACCCCCCTTGAAAATAGCATCTTTCGAGTCCAACCTCAATTTCCCTTTTGATTTAGCCTCGCCGTGACAGTTGGTGCAGTTGTGTGCAAAAATGGTGCGCACCTGCAGGTTGAGCTCCTGCACCTGCGTTTCGCTCAGCGGCCCGGTTTGATTAGCCAGTACAAATGTGGGTTGGTTACCCGTAGTTTCCGGCTGACCGAAAGGCAATACCTCCGTTAAATAATCTTCACCATGAGTGAGGGATGCCCCATAGTGCCCCGCAATGGTAACCCCAACAACGGTTAAGGTGAGCAAAGTTTTTTGAAAGCGGCGCGACTTCCTGAAATACGCATAAGTTGTAATGGTTGCGAAAACCATCGTTGCGATGCCCGTCCACTGGTGAATTGGCAGTATGTCTCCGCCATAGTCTTCGGTATTTGATAATAACAATCCGAATACAACGGCTATAACCGATGAGATGGTTCCGGTAACCATAAGTACCCTGATCGCCGGAGCAAATTCATTCGCCTTTCTTTTCCACCCAAGCCCTTCCATCAATAACGCTACGATCAGTAACCCAATCGGAAAGTGTACGATCATGGGGTGGAGCCGTCCTAAAAAAGTCCATAGCCAGAAAGGCGTTTCCGTTGTATCATCTGTTGGGTTACCAATGGCTGGATTTATAATGGCAGCTATAAGGAGCAGGGAAAAAAGCAATACTATGAAGCGGGTTTTTGTTCGTTGGGCCTGTATCATTATAAAGGAACACTTTTACTAAATAAATATTCAATCGTATTATACCTGGAGCAATAAATACATGATTTATACCTGGAGCTATCCATGACAAATTAGTTTTTTATAGTAAACCGTGTATCCTGCTCTATCATGCTACGTCCTCTCAAATATTTATTGCGGCTGTAAAGTTAAACAATACTGTTGTTGCGGGGCTGGCCTGAACCATTTTTTGAGACATCATTTTATAAAAATGTAAACCTGCCGGAACCCGATATGGGCATTGTTACCAATAAAAAAGCCCCTGGATACTCAGGAGCTTTTTTTACAAATATATCAAAAAGGCTTACTTCACTTCTTCAAATTCTGCATCAGTTACATCATCACTGCCTGCAGTGGCGCCCTGGGGCTCCTGCTGCTGGGCTGAACCTTCGCCAGGAGTACCCGCTCCTGCCTGTTGCGCTTTATATATCTCTTCAGAAGCTGCTGTCCAGGCTGCATTTAATTCAGTCGTGGCTGCATCTATCCCGGCAATATCCTGCTGCTTGTGCGCTTCCTTCAACTTGTTTAAGCCGTTTTCAATAGGTGCTTTTTTATCCTGCGGAATTTTATCACCAAACTCTTTGAATTGCTTCTCGGTTTGAAAAATAAGACTGTCGGCCTGGTTAATCTTTTCTACTTTTTCCCTTGCTTCCTTGTCTGTGGATTCATTAGCCTTAGCCTCAGCTTTCATTTTTTCTACTTCTTCTTTGCTTAATCCGCTACCTGCTTCAATCCTGATCTTCTGCTCCTTGCCTGTGCCCTTGTCTTTTGCGGTAACATTTAAGATACCATTGGCATCAATATCAAATATCACTTCAATTTGAGGAACACCGCGCGGCGATGGTGGGATACCATCGAGGTTAAACATACCCAGGCTCTTATTTTGTGAAGCCATTGGCCGCTCACCCTGTAATACATGAATCTGAACGCCCGGCTGGTTGTCGGAAGCGGTCGAAAACACTTCAGACTTTTTAGTAGGAATGGTGGTGTTCGAATCAATGAGGCGGGTCATTACACCACCCATTGTTTCGATACCCAGTGAAAGTGGTGTTACGTCGAGCAACAATACATCTTTTACTTCACCGGTTAGTACCGCACCCTGTATAGCAGCGCCCAAGGCTACCACTTCATCGGGGTTTACCCCTTTATTGGGTTTTTTGCCAAAAAACTTTTCTACGATTTCCTGCACCTTGGGTATACGGGTGCTTCCGCCCACTAATATTATTTCATCAATTTGAGAAGTACTTAGCCCTGCATCTTTTAGTGCTTCTTCACAGGGCTTCAAACATCTTTCCAGTAATTTATCAGACAATTGCTCAAATTTTGCCCTGGTTAATTTTTTTACCAGATGTTTAGGCACTCCGTCGGCAGCTGTGATATAAGGAAGATTGATTTCTGTTTCGCTGGAAGAGGATAGCTCAACCTTGGCTTTTTCAGCAGCCTCTTTTAAACGCTGCAACGCCATCGGGTCTTTTCTCAGGTCGGTATTTTCATCTTTTTTAAACTCATCTGCCAGCCAGTCAATAATTACTTTGTCAAAATCGTCCCCACCTAAATGCGTATCGCCGTTGGTAGATTTTACTTCAAATACACCGTCCCCGAGTTCGAGAATAGAAATATCGAAGGTTCCACCACCCAGGTCAAACACCGCTATTTTCTCGTCTTTATGTTTCTTATCCAATCCGTAGGCCAAAGCTGCGGCTGTTGGCTCATTTACGATACGGCGAACCGTTAACCCCGCAATTTCACCAGCTTCTTTAGTGGCCTGGCGCTGGGCATCATTAAAGTAAGCCGGCACGGTAATAACCGCTTCAGTTACTTCCTGGCCCAGGTAATCTTCCGCTGTTTTCTTCATTTTCTGCAGGGTCATCGCAGAAATTTCCTGCGGGGTATACATCCTGCCATCAATGTCTATACGAACCGTATTATTGTCGCCTTTTACTACTTTGTAGCTCCAGTGTTTTATTTCTTCCCCAACTTCATCATAGCGGCGTCCCATAAACCGTTTAACTGACATAATGGTGTTAATGGGGTTAGTGATTGCCTGCCGTTTAGCCGGGTCACCCACCTTGCGTTCACCATTTTTCATAAAAGCAACAACAGAAGGTGTTGTACGACGTCCTTCATCGTTTGCTATAACTACAGGCTCGTTGCCTTCCATAACAGCAACGCAACTATTCGTTGTGCCTAAATCTATCCCGATTATTTTTCCCATATTATTATGCCTCCTTTTAGGTGTTAAAAGTTATAAGCTAATAGTCAAGCATTATGCCATCAAAAGAAAAAATGAAAAATTGTCAGTTCAATGGCCACAAAAATTCCGCAATTTCCAGGCTCCGTTCTTAAAAATGGTAATCTTTCGGGTAGGAGCTTCCCGCTAACAGGCTATGT
Source organism: Agriterribacter sp. (assembly GCA_036274715.1). Classification (GTDB taxonomy): domain Bacteria; phylum Bacteroidota; class Bacteroidia; order Chitinophagales; family Chitinophagaceae; genus Agriterribacter. Next base: position 14,277 of record DASUFG010000291.1, on the reverse strand, counting down.
ATATTGGGTTGCCAATATTGTTGAATGAATGAAAGCAACGCTGCTTTTCGCTGACTCCCTTATCCCCCTTTCCGTTTCTCCTGTTCAAAAACGATCATTCCGGAAAAACCTACCCTGCACAAAGCTATTCCAGTTCCCGATGCTGACCTACCGATTCTTAGGTGGAGAATTGCGATATCCATCATATGCCCCGCTACAAGCCCGAACTGCTCAACATAACCGGTAGCCCAAGCTTTAAGAAGGAAAAGAACCAACCTGAATGAAGAAGTCTATATGATGATATTGGTACCCGTGGTATACCAAAAAAAACAGCAAAAAATGGATTTTTAACAGCAGAATCCTCAATGATTTAGCCAATACACTGCTTTCCATATTTCCAGCTATGGCGATACCTTGTTAGCTAAGGTGCATCCACAAATAAACAGGCAGCGGCAACAGAATATATACAGTTCAGGGTTGGCAAATAAGTTAGAAGTAATTGGCATTTATCTTTCTGTTCAATCATGGCTATACCATTCCATGCGTTGATAATCATCCATTTGTATTGATGATTTGATTCTTAACTATGGTTTGAATATCCCATTTTTTATGGCATACACCACTAACCCAACTCTTGATCTTACCCTTAATTTTTCAAACAAAGAATTGCGATGATCTTCTACTCTACGGGTGCTTACAAACATTTTTTCGCCAATCTCTTTATAGGACAATTCGGAACATGCGAACTTTAAAAATTCCATCTCCTTTTCTGTAAGCGAAACCTGCTCGTCAGGAATAATCATGTTTTTATTCAACCCATCCACAATTTTTCCGGAAATATCCTCAGAGAGGTAAAAATTCTTTTTTACCAGGGAATTTAATGCCAGGTTAAGTTCCTCCGGATCCGCCGTTTTCATAAGATAACCCTTGGCACCTGCTTTAAGCATCCGTATAATCGTGTTGTCGTCGCTGAGCATAGACAAAGCCAACACCTTAATTTGCGGGTAATTTTTGTATAACCATTCCGAAACTTCAAAACCACTCATTCCGGGCATATTTACATCAAGTAAGATAATATCGGGAATGAGGTTTCTACGGAGCTTGGCTTTTAACTCATCACCGTTTTCCGCTTCAAAAAACACAGAAAAGCCTTCGAAGCTGTCAATCAGTTTGGCTAGTGCATTTCGTAAAAGCGTGTGGTCATCTATAACGGCTACCTGTATTTTGTTACTGTAAGCTGACATCATTTAATACTCGTTATTAGTCATAGGTAATGGCAATTTCATTTGCACCAGGGTGCCTTTTCCGGGTTCAGAGCTAAAATCCATTTTTGCACCAATGAGTTTTGCGCGGTTGAGCATGCTTTTTAAACCGACCCCGCTTAGAGGGGACACATCATCCCTTTTATCCTGCATATTAAATCCTATACCATTATCCCTCACTGAAAACACAAACGCATCATCGGCAGTATAATTTAGTGATGCGGTTATTTGAGTGGCTTTTGCATGTTTAAGAATATTGTTAATCAACTCCTGGAAAATACGGAAAATAAAAATTTCAGTTTGTTTGCCCAGGTGATATGGTGTTCCCAACTCCTCCATGTTTACCTCTATCAACCCCGTCTTGCGCAGGGTTTCAAGGTCAAAACGAATAGATTCAACCAATCCAATCTGTTCTATCCGATCGGTATGCAAACTTTTTGTAAGATCAGCTACATCGTATACCGCTTTATTGAAAATCTCCTTTATGTGCTGGAGAGGGGCATATGCCTGGTGTTCTTTTTCAAGCGGTAAAACAGCCAGTGACAACTTAACTACCGATAGCACCTGCCCGATATTATCATGCAATTCCTGGGCTATGGATTTTAGCGTTGATTCCTGAATTTCCAGTTGTGATTTCAGCAACTCCTGTTCATATTCTTCTTTTACACTGGCCAGTTCCCGGCGCTGACGGTACTGCTTACGCTGGTATAAAAAGAGCATAGCCACTATAAACCCCACCAACAACATTGCTAAAAGCCCCCCAAGAATAACTAGGAAGAGGATTTCCTGATTCTGATCCTGCATAATGATGCCATGATAAAAGATGAATATAATAAAATATTCATGATGGCGAAAATGGAACCCAGGTTTTTCAGAACAATACTGGACGGGTTTCTGAAGAAATTAACCACCGCAAATACCGGAAACGTACAGGCATAAAAAAATAATAAACCAGAACATATCCAGAAAGACGGCTCCCGACTAAGAATGACGGGCTTATTCAACTGGAACAGTTCAAAAAAATAAATAATCGTTGTCGCAATTGTCAATAAACCGCCCACGCCAAATGTTATGCTGTGAAATTGTAATCCCGTTTGAAAAAGGGTCTTATTTAGTATTACCAGCAAGGGGTATATCCATAAAAGATGCAGGAGCAGCATTTTGGCAAAACGGCCATTTATTATCTGCCGGAGCATCCAGAAATAAAAAACAAATTCAACGGTAGTAAAAACATTATAAAGGCTCATAGTTTCCCTACCATTGTCGCTTCTCACTCCTCCTGTATATTCAACTATAAACGTTGCCAGCAAAAAAACAGGCAAAGCTTTCAAATACAGCGGCACTCCTTTTTTATAATATACCAGGGCTCCTGCTCCACTTCCTGCCAAAATAAACCATATGTAAATTTTCCAATTCATTGCCCTGCAAGGTAGCCGATGCAACGCGATATTACACAAAGAAATAACCGATTTTTCTGGCAGGCTTATAAAAAATGAAATACGTTATAGCCGGGTTTATCTTAAACAACAGTAAGTCCTTTTTTTCCCCTATCTACAATGGTAACCCCAACCATACCCCAATCATCGGCATCAACAGGTTTTGGTGGCCTGGGGTCACCACACATCGGAGGGCAAAGGCTTCCGGAGTTGTAAGCCAGGATTGTTACCCCTTCTTCACCTTTCGTATAAATATCTTTATTAACCACCCCTGTTTCCGATTCTGCTGTTTTGGTTGCCACAAGCAAAATGGTTTGACGCCCGGCATACTCAGGTCGTTCTTCATAATTTTTGGGGTACGCCGAAAAATAAAATTTAATGCCATCTCCGCCATGCGCTTTAGACCGGGAAAGAAATTCTTCCAGTTCTTCAATAGTGTACCAAACACTTAAAGAATCTTCCTTTCCGAGGTGCTCCGAATTGTGCACCCACCTTTCCTGCTTGTAAGTGCGGATAATAGTGTCTGCATCTTTCGTACTAACGTAGCGCCCTACCCGTAATGATTTTTTCTGAATTGTAAGCATGATTCAACTGTTATAAAATGAAAGAATATTTATTTCACAGTAAAGCTAACTGCGATAGCGCGTGAACATGTTTACATATATTTACAATCCAAATAATTATAAATTAATATTATTTATAACATAAAGATATCCAGCTAAATAACGCAAAAAATCCGTTCTTTTATGAGAAAAGTTCCAGTTGAAAAACGGTCATAAAATACCGTTGAAACACGGTAACAAAACCACCGTTAAAAAGGCGCTAAGATCCCGTTGGTTATTCTTGTTCTTTTTTGGAATTATTCAGGATATTCAGTGGAGCTTATTGAATTAACTATCCTGGAATTGAGATTCGATTGACGCTTTCAAGAAACAGATTAAAACGGAATTAAAAATTCACATAGGCTCTGATTAAACCTTATCCATTTTAGAGTGCTGTTGCTAACCTAAACACCACTCTTCCTATGAGTAAACCTGTTATTAAGGAATAATTTACTTGAGTCGCTGATCCCAAAAGCTAAGCAGGAAAAACACCGATCCTTGTTTCTCTTTTCCCATGGATAAAATAAAATGCGGCTTAAGTATCTTATTCCGTTTTTTGTTCTGCCTTAAATGTAAAGTTTCGCTGCGTGAGGTAGCTGAATGATATAACGATTGCGGTAGTCATAATTTTAGCGATGGTTGGGTAAATATGAAACCATTCCACGAAAAGTTTTATGAAGATGTAGTTCAGCAGCACGCATACCAGCACCAGCATAAAATACCTGAATAGCTGTATTCTTCCCTTTAAATTCGATCCGGTAAAAACAATATTCCGCATTAACAGGAACCCTACAGGAAATGTGATTAAGAAAGAGATCATAAAAGCGGCAATGTAAGGGCTGATGCTGATAAACGGGGTATGCACCATTTGTTTATGCAGGATAAAATTGTAGGTAACAAAATACACTACAATATCCAGTAAAGTATTACCACCACCGCATGCAATGTAACGGAAAGTTTGCCTGTCTATCATTTTTTGGAACGGAATGTAAAAATAGTCCAGGATAGCAATAATTAATTTCTTCAAAACGCTTAATTGGCTTAAAAGTGTGGCGCAAAACTAATGAAAACCGATTTCACCGGCCTTGAATTTACATTAAGATGAAATATTTTACCGCTCCAAAACGGGAACCGGGGGATTTTTTGAAAACCACATGTTATCGCGAATGCAAAAATGGAATATCATCTATAGGATTGACCCAGAGATATTCCATTTTTTTTATATAACCAACCCTGGGCCACCAGTGGAGTGGCAGGTTGAATATTGTTAATCCTTATTGCTTTACATATTGTACTTCGGCTGCAATTTTCACCTCATCGCTTACAGTTACCCCGCCGGCTTCAGTTAACGCATTCCAGGTTAAGCCAAAGTCTTTGCGGTTTATCTTGCCTGAAACAGAAAAACCAGCCTTTGTTTGTCCGTAACCATCTGTTACTACCCCACCTGTTTCCACCTTTAATTTTATTGGTTGTGACGCCCCATGAAGGGTGAGATTGCCTTCCAACTCGTATTCATCAGCGCTCTTTTTCTTCATCCCGTTCGCTTCAAATTTTATTTCGGGGTACTTTTCTGCGTCAAAAAAGTCAGCGCTTTTTAAATGCCCGTCTCTTTGTTCATTATTTGTATCAATAGACGCGGTTTCAGCGGTAAAATTTATTTTGGCACCACTGAAATCACCATTGCCAGATTCAACCACCGAATTAAAATTTTTAAAGCTACCGGTAACATTGGTGATCATGAGGTGTCTTATTTTGAAAGATATTTCGCTGTGCGCGGCGTCTAACACCCATTTTGTTGCAAACATGTTTTTTATTTTAATTGTTATGAAAAGTTTGATGAAAAGGTAAATTGTTCATGCTCCATCCTTGATCTCTGCGTCTTCTCTCTTCGCTTGAGCTCTTCCGGTAAAAGTTCGGGATCACCTGCATAACCCACGGCTATCACTACTGCCACATGCAGATCCCCGGGCAAATTCAGGTTCTTTTTGAGCACCACAGGATCAAATCCACCCATCATATGGGTGTGTAAACCCATGGCTGTAGCCTGTAAGCTTACTGCCAGGTTTGCCATCCCCGTGTCGTGCAGGGCACTGCTGTTATGCTTTCCGTTGCTTAAAAAATGTGGTCTTGCCATGCTCACAATCAACAATGGTGCTTTTTCTGCCCACTTTTTATTGCCCGGCATCAGCGACTCAGCTATGGCAGTATGCAGCGCCTTATTTTCCCTGGTGGCGTAAATATATAACCAGGGCTGTTCGTTCATGGCGCTTGGCGACCAGCGTGCCGCTTCAAACATGGCGTTAATTTGTTCTTTATCAATGCTTTTATCAGAAAAGGATCGAATGCTTCTGCGATTTCGGATCACGTCTAACACATTGCCGTTTAAGTTCAGGTCGGCTTTCATGCTAATTAATGTTTAAACATCAATTGCAATAAGTGTGCCACATCCACTACTGACAGCTTGGCATTAACGTTTATTCCCGATCCAGATTTTACAGCGTTTGCGGTGATATTTTTCCACTTGACATGAAACGGATAAACATAAAAATAGCTAACTTGGTTCCATTATTAATTTAAAAAGCGAATGCTATGATCAAGTTGCAAGTAATCGGAAATTTGGGTAAGGATTGTATTACCAACACAGTGAACGGTAAGTCCGTTATCAATTTCAGCGTAGCTCATACAGAGAAGTTCCGCGATTCATCCGGCCAGCAAAAAGAAAAAACAACCTGGGTAGAATGCGCGTACTGGACGGATAAAACGGGCATTGCCCCATATTTAAAAAAAGGTACGCAGGTGTATGCAGAGGGCACCCCTGAAGTAAGAAATTTTACCAGGAATGATGGCACTCCCGGGGCATCTTTAACCATCAGGGTACTCAATGTTCAACTTTTGGGAAGCGGAAACAGGAATGATTCTGCCGGTGGCAATAGTGCCGACCAGGATGCTTCTAACGCCGACGCGGTTTCCCATTCGGATGAAGTTCAAACAGCCGTGGATGACCTGCCTTTTTAACGGTATCAGTCAACGTCGATTTGTTTTGAAATGCGATGCCACTATACCGGCGTCGCATTTCGCATTTTTGATCACCGGTTCGGGCGGCATAATATGGAATATGGAGTACATGAAGTTAATCCTGAATGGTGGTTCCGGTTATTTCACGGTTTCTTTCTCACCGCCATATTGCCCTTCCCATTATCTTTGCACGCTAAAATCTTAAACAAAGCGGCAGATCATGAAAATCATGAAGTTTGGCGGCACTTCCGTGGGAAGTCCGGAAAGAATGCAGCAGGTAGCAAAACTTATCACTACCGGCGATGAAAGAAAACTGGTGGTGTTAAGCGCATTGAGTGGTACCACCAACGCGTTGGTTTCTATTGGTGCGGCAATGGCCAAAGGCGATAAGCAGGAAGCCAAACGCATTATTGATGAACTGGAGAAGCACTATGATGCTTTTCTTAAAACGCTGTTGAAAAAAGAAGACACACTCAGTAAAGGAAAATCCATTATTGCCGAGCATTTTGATTTCCTGAACATCATTCTTAAAATATCCTTTAACGAAGCGCTGAACAAGGATATATTGGCACAGGGAGAACTGATGAGCACTAAAATTTTCAGTGTATATCTCGAAGAGAATGGCATTGAACATGTGCTGCTTCCCGCGCTGGACTTTATGCAGATTGACGCTAATGATGAACCTTATTTTGACGCGATCCGTGTTAAACTAAACCGCATCCTGAGCCAGCATACCGATACCAAATTGTTTGTTACACAGGGTTATATCTGCCGTAATTCAAAGGGCGAGGTAGACAACCTCAAACGCGGAGGCAGCGACTACACCGCTTCATTAATTGCCGCGGCAGTGAATGCAAGTGTTTGTGAAATATGGACCGATATAAGCGGCATGCATAACAATGATCCCCGTATTGTAAAAGCAACAAAGCCGGTTATACAATTGAGCTTTGATGAGGCCGCGGAACTCGCTTATTTTGGCGCCAAAATTTTACACCCTACCTGTATTTGGCCGGCCCAACAGGAAAAAGTGCCTGTAAAATTATTAAACACCATGGAACCGGAAGCGCCCGGCACCACCATTATGCAGGAAGCCGGGTCGGTAGGCGTAAAAGCTGTGGCCGCAAAGGATGGCATTATCGCTATTAAGATTAAGAGCAGCCGCATGTTGCTTGCCTACGGGTTTTTAAGAAAAATATTCGAGGTGTTTGAGAAATACAAAACACCCATCGACATGGTTACTACTTCCGAGGTAGCCGTTTCCGTTACTATCGACAATGACGCCCATCTTCCGCAACTTTTGAAGGAGCTGGAGCCTTTTGGCACCGTAGAAGTGGACAATGACCAAACGATCGTTTCTATCGTGGGTAATCACATCGCAGAAACACCGGATGTACTCAAAAAGCTGTTCGAGGCGCTTTCACCCATACCCGTGCGTATGGTGAGCTATGGCGGCAGCAGGCATAACATTTCGATACTGGTTCCGGCGGCATATAAAAAAGAAACGCTGCAACTGCTGAATAAGGGTGTATTTGGACTGAGCGATTAATTTGATGCGATATTGAAAATAATAAACGGCTTCCATTTTGGAGAGCCGTTTGTATTTTGTGCCTTTGTTTGCAGATACTATTTTATTATCTTTTCAATGATCCTGCCTGATTTTTTTTCTTTCAGGATTAATTTTTTTGCACCATAGTGCGTTACCTCTTCTTTCACCAGGTAATGATCGGCGTCATACTCCACCAGGTGACTATGCTTCGTAACACCTATTTTACCACGCCATATATCCAACTGTACCGGTTCCCACAATTTGGTTTTGGCTGAGCGGTAGGCAGCATCCAGGACGCAGTTCACCACATAGCCATCGTAAAAAGTTTCTTTTGGATCTGAGCCTTTCTCGATCGCATTAAACATATCCATGAACATATGGTTGTACCCGAGTTCATTCAACTCGTCACCTACCGGAAACAGCCAACCGCTGTTGCTTTCTGCTTTTTCGGCCACATAATCCGCGCTCTTACCCGTAGTAAACATTTCAAAGCCGGTTCGCAAAAAACTGTTCGTCCATATGGTTCCTTCGGTACCCATCACTTCATCCCGTAAATCGAGGCCGCCCCGGAAGGTCCAACTCACTTCAAATTGTGCAATGGCGCCATTTTCGTATTTAATTAATCCAATGGCATGATCTTCCGCGTCAATAGGCTTTACCTGCGTATCTGCCCAGCACATCACTTCTACCGGGCGAATGTCTTTCCCGATATAACTGCGGGTGATCTCCACGCAGTGGCAGCCCAGGTCCAATATACATCCACCACCTGCCTGCTCCAGGTCCCAAAACCAGTCGCTGTGCGGACCCGGGTGCGTTTCCCGCGATTTCGCCCACAAAATTCTGCCCAATGCTCCATTTTTTACACTTTCGTGTGCCTTAAGAAATTTAGGCGTATACACCAGGTCTTCCAGGTAGCCGTTAAAAATGCCCGCCTGTTCTACCGCCTCCAGCATTCGTTTAGCTTCCTGCGCATTTCGCCCCAGTGGCTTGGTGGTGATCACCGCTTTTTTATGCTTGCAGCAAAGCAGTACAGCTTCTTCGTGCAGGTTATTGGGCAGAGATATACATACTACATCTACTTCTGGTCTGGCAATCGCCTCTTCCATATTAATCGTCCAATGTGCTACCTGGTAATCCGCTGCGAATTTTTTAGCGCTTTCTTCGCGACGTGAATAAATACTTACGATCTTGTCTTTGTTACGATATCCCTGTAGTGAATCGGCGTAAAACCTGCCGATGAATCCCGAGCCGAGCATGGCAATCTTTTGCATAAACTCAATTTGAATGGTTATTATTTAACAATAAGCGCTTGCATTTGCCTTCAACGCTATTTTATTTTTTCATTAAAAGCAGTTATAAAAAAAAGCAATATACCGGCAGCGAATGCCGCTGGTATCCACCAGAAATCCTGCCATTGGTGCAAGGAAAGGGAAGACTCATCTCCCAAAAAACGATTGTACACTTCCCCGGCAATCTGCGTTCCGATGAGCATGCCAATTCCATAGGTTACCAGTATCATCAGCCCCTGGGCCTGCCCTCTTATTTCGGGACTCGCTTTTTTATCCATATAAATTTGTCCCGATACAAAAAAGAAGTCGTAGCAAATACCATGCAGCGCTATCCCGACCATGATCATCCACGTGGTGGTTTCAGGAGCGCCCGCAGCAAAAAGAAAATATCTCACTACCCAGGCCAACATACCTACAGCAAGCATCCACTTTACGCCCAGTTTGCGAAAGAAAAGCGGCATCAAAACCATGAACAGCAGTTCGGAGGTTTGTCCTATCGTTTGTGTGGCCGCTATATTTTTGAACTTCGAATTTTCGAGAAACAGCTGTGTATAATTATAATACAACGCTAGTGGAATGCAAATGAGTAAAGAACTGACCAGGAAAACATAAAAGGAACGGCTGCCTAACTTTTTAAATGCATCGATGCCGATAATCGTGCGTATCGACACTTTTTTACCTACAGCGGGCGGTGGTGTTGCCGGCAAAGTAAAGCTGTATAAACCCAGTAAAACACTGCTGGCTGCGGTAAGGTATAAGGGCAATGCCGTAGCCTCGGGTTGTAAGCCTTCCCCCACAAATGCCACCAGTACAAAACTAACGGCCAGCCCTGCAGCAATCCAGCCAAGAGTTCCAAAAACCCTTATTATCGGGAACTGTTTTTCCTGGTTGGTCATTTGGTGAAAAGCCAGGGTATTAGCGAGGCTCAGCGTAGGCATGTAACAAATGTTGTAGGCAAGGAGTGCAATAATAAATACATCCGGTTTATCGGTTAGCGCAGGAGTGAGGAACATAAAAAGAGCGCCAAACAAGTGCAGCACTCCCAGCACTTTTTGAGTGGCAAAGTAGCGGTCGGCTATCAGCCCCACAAAAAAAGGAGCGGTGATAGCCGCAACAGCGTTTACGGTATATGGCCAATGCGTAAGATTTTTCATGCCGTTGGCAGACATGTAAACCGCTATGATGCTATACCAGGCACCCCAAACAAAAAACTCAAGGAACATCATTAACGATAGCTGGAACTGCACCCTAGGCTTCATACAAAATGGTTTAACGTTTTACGATCCTCTTATAATGTTATGCTCCATTGGTTTTGAGTGATGGAATTTGCATGTGCAATCCCATACAACATCATGCTTACAAAAAAAGGAAATTACAAAAAGATTGATTGCCTCCCTTAATAAAAATAAAATAGGGTTTAGCAACAAGCGCCCGCTGAGTTTTGAAATCGAAAATGAGAGATTTTTCGGTCATCCCGTTTGCGAAAAAGCCTGCAGCTAAAAGTAAAGGCAGCCGGGAACCGGTGTATCACTGGCGTAAGGATCGTATTGCATGTACTATTAGATGCCCATTGTGGTGTAGGTAAAGCCCGGCCAGATATGAAGGAAACAATAAAAGGCGGAGTGGTGAGCTTCGCCTTATTACGTTGAATTTCTTGTTGTGCTATACGTACAGCAGCGCGAATATGGTTACTGTTGCAAAGTAAGCCCAGGCTGCAATGTAAGCCTGAATTTCCGGCGCAGAGTACATCGTAAACATCTTTTTCATAGACACTGTTTTTTAAGGGTTAAAAATTACAGGGTCGGATCAATAATAGATTAATCTAAGTTTCCGGAGGGAAATACGGATTGGATTGGATATTAGTTTTCAAAAACGGGGTTATTGATATTAACGGCAAAAAGGATTGGCTATTGTGTTGAAAGCCATGCTCAGCCTATGGTTGAGGTGTACGATTTTAATAATACACATGTGAATCGCTTTGCTTTTCACAAAACGGCATGTGCAGATTCGTTCAAATGAATTTGTTCATGTGTTGATTTCATGATAATTTTATTGTCCGAAAAATCATTTCGGGCAGTAGCGCAGCCCGGTAGCGCACGTCGTTCGGGACGACGGGGTCGCTGGTTCGAATCCAGTCTGCCCGACAAAAATTGTATTTTTTTGAATCAAAACCTGTAAAAATTAATCATTTACAGGCTTTTGTGTGTTAACACTTACCCCCATTTTGTAGGATTTAATATCGACTACTTTTTTAACAGCCTCCACAGCTTTTTAGTTACATACCGACCTTGTAAAACTGGATAAGGCCAATGAACGTCGGCAGCATATCACTGTCAACTTCAGTTTCGGTAATCGGAATTCAACCGGCAAATTGTAAATTCAATCATTCATTTCCAGGCTGGCATTTGTAATCTGGCTGCATGTATTTCAAATTCCGGCTTCACGAATGCGTGAGGGGTAGCCAGAATTGTAAAATGGCCGGCTGGCAAAACTATTCAAATCATTTGTAAGCATCAAGGCGACCACAAACAGCAATAAAAAAACCTCATGCAAACTATAACAGAAAATAGATTTTGGCAATTCGACACCAATTACTGGCTAAAGCAACTCAATAGCTCAGCGCAAGGATTATCACAAGCCACAGCCGACAAAATTCTGCTTGCAAAAGGACTTCATCCAAAAAGTAAATCAGCTTTCAAAAAAGAAATTTTACTCTTTGTGGGCCAATTTAAAAGTCCACTGATGCTATTGCTTATTGGCGCGGTTATCATATCAGCATTCCTTGGCGACACTTCCGATGTAATGATAATCCTCTTCATTGTTTTATCAACCGGGTTGCTCAGTTTTTTCCAGGAAAGAAATGCCGGGAAAGTAGTTGACAAGCTCCAGTCAATGATTTCCTTAAAATCAACTGTATTGCGAAACGGACTGGCACAGGAAATTGTATCAGCTCAAATAGTAAAAGGCGATGTAGTTCTCCTAAAAGCAGGTGATATGCTGCCAGCCGACTGCCTCATTATTGAAGCGAATGAAGTTCATGCCAACGAAGCCAGTTTAACAGGCGAATCCTACCCGGCAAGAAAAGAAGCAGGCGTGTTGGATGAACAAACAGTACTTGCTAAACGAACAAACTGTCTTTGGGAGGGAACTAACATTATAAGTGGTCATGCAAAAGCATTGGTTATTCAAACAGGTGAAGATACCCTAGTTGGGCGTATTGCATTAAGCGCATCAGGAACTACGGAAACCAAATTTGAGAAAGGCATAAAAGACTTTGGCTTTTTCCTGATGAAAATCACACTGACATTAGCTGTATTTATTCTCGTTGTAAACTTGTTAAATCACGAAGCTGTTATTGATTCAGCGCTGTTTGCATTAGCATTGGCAGTGGGCATGGCTCCGGAATTACTGCCAGCTATCACTACTATTGCCATGAGTGCCGGAGCTAAAAGATTACTGAAGAAAAAGGTGATTGTAAAAAAGCTGAATTCCATCCAGAACCTTGGTGAAGTAAATTTATTATGCACTGACAAAACCGGCACTATAACAGAAGGAACTATTAAAATAGCAGGCCTAATAGACGGACAAAGTCAAGAAAGTGAATTTGTAAAACAACTCGCTTTTTGGAATGCTTCTTTTGAAACAGGGTATTCCAACCCTGTTGATGAAGCACTAAAACAATTGAAATTCGATACAAACATTTCCACAGAGAAAATTGGTGAGGTGCCGTATGATTTCATCCGGAAAAGACTTAGCATCGCTATAAGCAACGAAAAAGAGAAACTCCTCATCAGCAAGGGAGCTTTTTCTCAAATACTGGACGTATGCTCTAAAATAAGATTACCTAACGAAAAAGTTGATGACATTACAACATACAAACGGGATTTAGAAATGAAGTTTGAAGAGTATGGCGTCAAGGGACTGCGGGCCATAGCCATTTGTTATAAAATCATTGACACACACAGCATCTCAAAAGACCTTGAAAAAGATATGATTTTTGCGGGTTTTATCCTGATGAATGACCCTGTGAAACCAGGTATTGAAGAAACCATAAACGAACTGCACAAACTGAAAGTTGGTTTAAAAATAATTACGGGCGACAATAAAAATGTAGCCGAATCCATTAGCATGAATATTGGAATTAAAAATCCCGTAATAATTACAGGCAAGGAACTTTTCAATACCAGTGCCGAAGCATTAAGACAACTGGCTAAGAAAACCCACATTTTCGCTGAAGTAGAACCACAACAAAAAGAACGAATCTTATTGGCGCTCAAACAAACCTATACAGTTGCTTATATAGGAGATGGCATCAATGACGTATCCGCAATAACCGCAGCCGACGTAGGGATATCTGTTGAAAATGCAGTAGATGCAGCCAGGGAAGCGGCTGACTTTGTGCTAATGGAAAAAGATTTAATGGTATTGGCAGATGGTATTAAAGAAGGAAGGAGAACCTTTGCCAATACGCTGAAATATCTATACATCAGCACGGGATCTACTTTTGGCAATATGTGCAGTGTTGCTGCTGCTTCTTTGGTCTTACCATTTTTACCAATGCTTCCCAAACAGATCCTGTTAACTAATCTTCTTACCGACTTTCCATTCCTGACAGTTACAACCGATAACGTAGATAAAGATCAATTAGGGAAACCGGGTAAATGGAATCTGAAACTCATTCGTAATTATATGGTCGCTTTTGGTATTCACAGTTCACTCTTCGACCTTATTACATTTTTGATACTTTACTATCTATTGAATGTTAAAGAATCTGAATTTCAAACCGGGTGGTTTATAGAATCAGTTCTTTCAGAACTTTTTATTGTTTTCATCATCCGAACGCATAAGCATTTTTTTAAAAGCAGGCCAGGAAAACATCTTTTTATCTTTAGTGCTATAGCATTTATAGTCACAATCGCATTCCCTTATTTACCCTTTGCCAATGACATTGGATTAACCCCATTGCCACTGATTAATTTGGGAGCAATGTTATTAATTGTTGCAGCATACATCGCTACAGCAGACATGTTGAAAGTGTGGTTCTTCAAAAAGTTTCATCACGGTTAAAATCAAAACAACACCGGCGCTCCCCGGCTTTGCGGAGGGCGGAAGACTTTTTGCAAATAAAATTATAATTACAAAATTGAA
>DASUFG010000290.1:0-4504 GCA_036274715.1 Agriterribacter sp. | reverse complement strand
AACTTTTCAACGGCTTCAACAGGAAGCAGTTGGAACGAGTGTTATTCTTTTGAATATAACCCGTCAGTGAAACGTTTTCTGGTTTTAATAGAAATACAGAATGATTGTCAAAACAGATATTAAACAAGCGATAACCATTGGCCTTAATATTGAAATTCACGATTTTGAAAAAAATACTTTCCACGGACTGTATTAGCTGCCAGGTGATGTTTACTTTATATACGGTGTTTATGAAAATTTTACTTTAAAAATGAAAATCCGGTCAAAGTTACTAGCCGTGGCAATACTGCTTTTCAGTTCAGCATTTTCTTACGCTCAGAAATCAGATGTAGGTAATTGGTTTATATATTTTGGCAACCAGGCCATCAATAAAAAGTGGAACTGGTGGAATGAGGTACAATACCGGAACTATAATTTTGCGGGCGACCTACAGCAACTGCTCATAAGAACCGGAATAGGGTATAACCTAACGGAAAGCAACAACAATGTTTTGATGGGTTACGGCTTTATTCATTCGCAAAATTATTTACCCAATGGAGTCGATAAATCAAAAAATAACGAGCACAGGATTTATCAGCAATTTATTACAAAACAAAATTTTGGCCGGGTCTTTATTCAGCATAGATACAGAGTTGAAGAGCGTTTTTTACCGGACGATTTTAAGATGCGATTTCGGTATTTTTTGTCTTTGAATGTTCCATTGAACCACGATAAGATGACTTCAAAAACGGTATATGCCTCTGCGTACAATGAAATATTTTTGAATGCCCAACATCCGGTATTCGATCGGGACAGGTTGTATGGCGCTCTTGGTTATGTGTTTAATCAAAACTTTAAGATGGAGCTGGGCTTTATGGCTCAGATATTGGAAAATGAAACCAGGAGCCAGTTTCAAGTCGTGTTGTTCAATAATTTACCGTTCAGCAGGGAATAGTAGGATTTAGTTTTCAAATCTTATCGAATCGCAATAAATTTATGGAAATATGAAGCTTTACATAAAAAACATGGTTTGCAACCGGTGTAAAATGGTGGTAAAAAATCAATTGGAGAACGCAGGACTGCGCCCTATATCGGTAGAATTAGGGGAAGTTGAGGTTGAGGAGGAGTTATATAGAGAAAGGGTAGCAGGGCTTGATGCATCGCTTAGGGCATTTGGCTTTGAAATTATTGATAATAAAAGAAGTAAAGCAATTGAAAAAATTAAAAATTTAATTGTTACGTTGGTGCATCATTCTGACCTGGATTTAAAGACAAACCTTTCGTCATTTATCGCATCACAAATGCACCAGGATTATCATTATTTAAGCAATCTTTTTTCCGAGGTAGAAGGAACAACCATAGAAAAATATTTTATTGCTCAGCGTATCGAAAGAGTAAAAGAGTTGTTGGTTTACGATGAGCTATCACTTTCACAGATAGCTGATCAACTGGGTTACAGCAGTGTTGCTTATTTGTCAAATCAATTCAAAAAAGTTACGGGCTTCACCCCCAGTTACTTTAAATCGCTGAAAGAAAATAAGCGCAGGAGCATTGAGGACCTGTAAATCTTACAAATTGTATACCCAATTCCATAATAGCCTGCTTGGAGCTTCGAACTAATTTTGTGTCAAAATAAAGCCATGACACATACGTATAACATTACAGGAATGACTTGCGGTGGTTGCGAAGCAAAAGTAAAAAGCGGTTTGCTCACTATGCCGAATGTGCTTTCTGCGCAAGTTTCAAAATCAAATGGCACCGCAATTATCAAAATGGATAAGCATATTCCACTATCTGCTTTCCAGGCGGCATTAGGTGGAGAAACAGGAAAATACAAGATATCAGCAGCCCATAGTGACGAAATGCCTGAGCAAGCCAGCGGCTGGGTCGCTACTTACAAGCCCATTTTGCTCATTTTCGTATATATCCTGGGTATTACACTTTTCATCCAATGGAGTAATGATAGAGTTAATGGTATGCAATGGATGAGTCATTTCATGGCTGGTTTCTTTTTAATCTTTTCCTTTTTTAAACTTTTGAACCTGAAAGGTTTTGCAGAGAGCTATGCCATGTATGATATTGTGGGAAAGCAATGGAGGGCTTGGGGGTATGTATACGCTTTTATTGAGTTGTTTCTTGGGGTTGCTTACCTCACCAGTTTCAATCCTTTGATCACAAACGGGATTACATTTTTAGTAATGTCGGTTAGCATGATTGGGGTTTTACAAAGCGTAATGAACAGGCGAAAAATAAAATGCGCCTGTTTGGGCGACGTTTTCAACCTACCCATGAGCACCATTACCATAATTGAAGATGCTTTGATGATTGGAATGAGCGTTGTGATGCTTTTAACTATGCTGTAAAATGCGATTTCTGGATTTTGTTAAACGTTGTGCTGAATATCTTCAAAACTATTTAAAAATATCCTCAAGCTCCTTTAGTGAACGCACCGTATAGGTTGGTTCAAAAGGCGCCGCGATGTTTTTATGATTGATGTACACCTGGTCAATACCCGCATTTTTGGCACCCACAATATCTGCTTCAATATCGTCCCCCAGCATAATGCTTTCTTTTGGTGTTGCCTGGGTTTGCTGCAGGGCGTATTCAAATATGGCTTTTTTCGGTTTGAGGCTGTTACTACCTTCGGAGGTGATTACAAATTCAAAAAAACCGCTGAGCCCGGAGTATTTCAACTTATTGTGCTGCACGGCTTCAAAGCCGTTTGTAATAAGATGTAGCGCATACCCCTTGTCACGCAAGTACTCTAATATCTCTATTGCATGCGGGAATAATAACGTACGGGTTGGCAGCTTGTCTAAAAATAAAACATCCATGCTTCGCGCCAGTTTTTCATTCCCTATCTTAAAATCGAGTAATGTATGCCACATGCGTTTCCATCTCAGGTCATCTCTTTTAATAAATCCCTTTCTATACCGCTCCCACAGGCGGGTGTTATGATAAATATAACGGTCATAAAAATCGTCAAACTGTTGTATGCCCTGCTTAGATAGTTCCAATTCGGCATACAACTCCTGTAAAGTTTGTTTTGCGTTCGATTCAAAATCCCACAAGGTATGGTCGAGATCAAAAAATAGATGTTTATACTGCATGGTAAAAGAATGCTGCAAAAATACAGGTTTGGCGGAAGTACGCAGCATGGAAGTGCATCCCGGAAAACAGGGAGCGACCGTAGAAGAGAAACTATACTTAACTTTCAGCCGTAATTCATACAAAACAAATTTATGAATATTGTTATAACAGGTGCCTCAAGAGGATTTGGGAAATCAATCGCAGAAATTTTTGCGGCTAATGGATATAATCTTTACCTCAGTTCCCGCAACGAAGTCAGTTTGTATAACACGATGGAAGCGCTCAGTACCCGGTTCCCTGATGTTACAATAAAAGCAAGGCCATTTGATTTGAGCGATAAGCAAGGCGCGATCGATTTGGGCAAATGGATTTTAGGACTTGGTATTTCAATTGACATACTCGTTAATAATGCCGGTTCATTTGAACCGGGCAGTGTGTACAACGAGCCCGACGGAACACTGGAGAATATGATGACTGTTAATCTGTACGGCGCATACCATCTCACCAGGACTGTTATACAAAAAATGATGGAACATCAACGTGGGCATATTTTTAATATGTGTTCCATCGCTTCGCTACAGGCCTACAAAAATGGCGGCGCTTACAGCATCAGTAAATTTGCGTTAGCGGGGTTTTCTAAAAATTTGCGGGAGGAAATGAAGCCCCATGGAATAAAAGTGACAACGGTTTACCCGGGCGCCGCATATACCGATTCATGGTCGGGCAGTGAAATTGACCCCAAAAGAATTATGGAGGCCGCCGATATTTCTAAAATGATCTATGCAGCGTCGCAACTTTCGCCACAAGCTTGCGCAGAAGAAATTGTCCTTCGCCCGCAGTTGGGGGATTTGTAGGGGTGAGCTGATAGGTATCAGGTATGAGGTATCAGGTGTCAGAATGGGTGTTTGGGCCGGCTTGCAGCTATCGGCATTGAACTCTGAGCGTAACTGCCCTTAATGTAAGGATATCCTCTGTTAATTCATTCTATCCCTTATTGCAAATTTTTGTCTTCGTGCCTTTGTCGTTCAATCGGAAGTCGTCAATTTTCAGCTTTGAGCTGTCAGTTGTAAACGACAAACTATAAATTCTTCAAACTACTCACCACTCATTGCTGACAGCTGATAGCCTGTCTTATCTGATACCTGAAACCTGCTACCTTAAAAATTATACACCTTGTTTTCTTTTGCTGAGGCATAGATTGCCAGTACTATTTCCACCGCTTTGCGTGCTTCTTGTCCATCAATTTCAAATGGCTTACCGCTGTCAATAGCGTTCACAAAAGCTTCTATGTTTCTTGCATGCAGTTCAAACGGAATGGCAGCCGGGTCAGAAGCGCCAGCGCCGCCTTCGATGTTTCCAAATTGCCGGATGATTTCTTTATCCTCCTCCGTCTCGTCTGCGAATTGCCACAGTTTAATATGATTGTCTTCCTGTA
>DASUFG010000289.1:0-7057 GCA_036274715.1 Agriterribacter sp. | reverse complement strand
AGATTTTCTGGAGACAGGTTTTTATAAATCCTTGGATAATGATGTTGCAAAGCTGTTTCACAAAATAAGATATTCAACTGAAGAACGTCATGGTTTATCTGAAGAGGATATGCCAATGTTACAATATTTTGTAGCCCATCTATTCTGGAGGAATCCAAACAATGATGAATTTGTAAAACGTTTGCTTAAAACCAAAGGGATGAATGGGCTTGGACTAAAAATTAAGGACAGGGAAACAAATGAAACTGTATTCGACTCTGATATTGAAAAAAAGATAATAGAAAATGAAAGCATGTATAAGCTGATAAAATATTGGCTTCCATCTGCACTCTTTCAAAATTTATTTGAGAATGATTCTCCGTTAACAATATTGAGATTCAACCCTGGAGGTATACCATCGTTAATTTCAGACAATCCATTAATATTAAGGCACCCTGAAAATTTTGATGTTTATCGAGATGATTTCATTTTACCGATAAGCAGAGAACAGGTTCTTATTCGGACAAAGAAATTAAAAAATCAATATCAAAATAGAGCTAGAGTTGCAATAGACCACTTGTTGCTAAGACAGGCAAATAACTGTATTGCGACAACAGATTTAAGTTATATACCGTTGCTTCAAAACGCAGAAAAAAACAAATCGGCAGATGAATTCAGAAAAGAGGTATTTGAGGCCTTGGTTGATTACTAACTGGGTTGAAGCCCTCGTTCTGTCCGCACGAACCTGCAGAAGTTCCAGCGCATCGAACACACGCCAGGAAAAAAAGGGCTCGGTTGATCCTGCGGCGATAAAACCAGCAACGTCTTATCTCCCATACAACAAATACTTCTTCACCCCATTCCGCCATTCCGCCGTATCCAGTAAATCCGGCAATTGTTTTTTCAGTGCAGCAGGGTTGGTTTTAATCCAGTGCCAAATAGCCGTGGTCCCGGCCAGTTTTTCCAAATGTTGCGCCCCGCTGGGGTTGGCGAAAGTGGGGTAGGGAGCAGCTTCAAGTTGTTGCGGGTAGAGATCGTATAACACGCTCAGCAATAGAATGCCGGTGCTTACCGGCCTGAATGCAGCGGCGTCTGTTACCTGCATATACAAACCATGACATAATTTCTTTTCGTATTTGCCCCACATGGGCATATAGCTGTAGGGGATGCAGGCCAATCCTGGTATGGCAAGACTGTTCACGTATGCATGCAGGTCCATGCCGTTGATCCACGGGGCGCCCAGCAGTTGAAAAGGAGCGGAGCTGCCCCTGCCCTCATTTACGTTTATCCCTTCCAGTAAGCCGGTTCCGGGGTATAGCATTGCCGATTGCAGCGTGGGCATGGAAGGTGAGGCAGGAATGAAAAAGGAATGTTTTTCATCGTCGGTATTATTGAATATTGCATCACCGGCTTTAATCACTTCAAGGGCCACCTGTAATTTTTTTTGATCGTTCCAGTACAACGCCATTTCTCCGTAGGTTAGGGTGTAGCGCAGCGGAATGGCCCAGCGGCCCACAAAGGAACTGCAATGCTGTTCATCCAGCAAGGGACCTTCACTCATACTCATGTCCACACCCAGGAGATTGGGGCGGTCTAACACGATCAATTTTTTCCGGTATTTCCCGCAGGCCTCCATTATATAACTGAGTGTCCACAAATAGGTATAAAAGCGGCAACCGATATTGGGCAGGTCAAATAAAGTTACATCGATATCCTCAAGGTCTTTTTCGGTAGGCGCAAAATGGGGGCCGTATAAACTCACTACGGGAAGTTGCGTGAGATTGTCGGTACTGTTGTTCTGCCGTTGCCCATCCTCCGCCTGCGCGCCAATGCCATGTTCCGGAGAAAATAGTGTAACTAGCGGCACACCCGCCCGCAGCAATGCAACTGCAACAGGAATACCGGCTGCCGAAAAACTGGCATGATTGCTGACCAGCGCATAGCGGAGTTCTTTTTTGAACAGGCGGCTTGCAATAAAATGATCTACACCATTGAGCATGGCAAAAGGTAATTGTTTTTTCTTTTTTTCCCGCTTTGATGGTATGTGAAATTTTCGCCGGAGGTTGGTAGCACCCGCCTGGATTCTCCCCTGGCGCAGATGTTCCAACGGGACATCTGTGTCCACCAAAGCAACCGGTCTCTGACCGGCATTCCCTTCTTTAATGCCGATTGCAAATCGGCGACTTTAAAAGACACGGATGATCTTGCAGAACATCCGCGCCAGCAGAGGATTGCAATAAAATGATCTACACCATGGAGCATGGCAAAAGGTCAATATTTTTTCTTTTTTTCCCGCTTTGATGGTATGTGAAATTTTCTCCGGAGGGTGGTGGCACCCGCCTGGATTTTCCGATTTCATTTACGCTACTGACCCAGGAAAGGACTACTTTCAATGTCTTACGAAACAAACCTTATTCCCCGCACCAAAAACCACCACGATTGGTATCACCGGCATTTTGAGGATTATCCCGCGGAGCGGAAAATGGTATTTCCTTTTTTGTTTTAGGGTGAATATCCGGGTGCTTTAATTACCCGGCATATTAGGTGCAGCATACTTCATTGCTTTCTCGCGGGAAAATTTTGTTCACAAGCCATTAGTTTTTTCTTTTTTAACTTTAAAGGGATTGTATGCCCGACAAGCATAAGGGAAAGATGACAGTTAAAAGCGTGTGACCCATGAAATTATTAGATAAAGGACTTGAGGAACTTTCAGCAGGCAATTGGAAAGAGGCGAAAGAAATCCTTGAAGATGCGGTCAGCAAAGATCCCACTGCTGAAACCTATGAGGCACTGGCACAAGCCTGCTGGTGGGTAAACGATACCGCATCGGTGCTGGCTCACCGTGAAAAAGCATACCAGTTGTTCCTGGAAAAAAACAACAAATACGGAGCCTCCCGGAATGCAAGTTTTCTCGGCATAGATTATCTCGAACTAAAAGGCGAATTCGCGATTGCGAATGGCTGGTTCACCAGGGCTGAAACCATGTTGGATGGTCTTGCACCTTCACCGGAAGAAGGACTGATCAAATTATTGAAAGGTCGCCAGGCATTTATGCTTGAGCCCACAAATGATACAGCGTTGCGATTGATTAACGAGAGCATGGCCATCAATAAATCGGTCGGCAGTATAGACGGTTATATGATGGCTGAAGCGATGAAAGGTTTTATACTCACAACGGAAGGGAAGATGAAAGAGGGGATGGCCTTGTTGGATGAAGCCACATTGATGGCAACGACCGAGCAGGCAAAAAATATCAATTTCGTGGCGCTCACCTGTTGCATGCTTATAGAAGCCTGCGAACGGGTGCGTGATTTTGAAAGAGCCGGGCAATGGTGCAATAAAGTAAAGGAGATCTGCACCCGCTGGCAGTTTGATGCCATGTTCTCATCATGCCGGAACCTGTATGCATCCGTGCTGGTTTGGAAGGGCCAATGGCAGGATGCCGAAAACGAACTCACGGCAGCGTCGGCGGAATTGAAAAAAACCAGGCCGATGTATGTCGCCGCATCCGCCATGCGCCTGGCGGACCTCCGCCGGAAGCAGGGCAGGTGGAATGAAACGCAATACCTGCTGGAAAACGCAGGTAACCATGCGCTCAAATTATTGAGCTGTGCTGCCCTGGCATTTGATAAAGATGATCTTACCACTGCCGCCAATTTTGCAGAAAGATTTTTAAGACAGGTACCTGAAAAAGAAAAAACCAGGAAGATAGCAGGCCTCGAATTGTCGATCAGGATTTATGCTGCGCAGGAAAAGATAGAGGAAGCCACGCCTGTTCTGGACGAATTAAAAGCAATTGCCGCAATGGTCAATACAGTTCCATTGCAGGCAGCGGTAAAAAGCGCCGAAGGCATTTTGCGGAAAGCGGCAGGGAAATACGAAGCGGCGAAACAGCTCTTTGAAGATGCCATCGATATGTTTGACACCGTAAATGCTCCCTTCGAAGCAGCACGCATCCGTCTTGAATTGGCTGAAGTGCTGATCACCCTGGGTCGCTTTCAGCTCGCCGAACCGGAATTGAATCATGCGTCGAAAACTTTTCAAACCCTGGGTGCCGAAAAATATTTCGAAAAAACCAGGCTCCTGCTCAGGCATATGCATACGACAAATGCAGAACTGCAGGCGATGAATACAAAACTGGAATTTACGGGCAGGGAACTTGAAGTATTACGCCTCATTGCGGAAGGAAAAAATAATGAAGAAATGGCTGAACAACTTTTCCTGAGCATACGCACTGTGGAAAAGCATATCACGAACTTATATCTTAAGATGGGCGTATCCGGAAAATCTGCACGGGCATTTGCCGCTTCTTATGCCATAAAACATCACCTCGTATTTACTTAGTTCTTCATGCACACCCTTTTCAGAATTACGTATGCTTTTTTAGAAATTACGTACTACCCCTGTAGGGCGCTCCTGCCTTTCTCTCTACTTTGCATGCATCACTAAATGACGCAGTTATGAAAACAAGTCATATCGAAAAATGCAAAATAGTTATTATCGGCGGCGGCCAGGCCGGGCTATCTATGGGCTATTACCTGGCACAATCTGGTCAACCGTTTGTTATACTTGATGCCTCTGCACGCGTGGGCGATTCCTGGAGAAAGCGCTGGGATTCGCTGCGCCTGTTTACACCTGCGAGATACAATACGCTCCCTGGATTACCATTTCCCGCGCCGCGTCATTCGTTTCCAACCAAAGATGCCATGGCAGATTATCTTGAGCAATATGCCGCGCATTTTAAGCTGCCAGTTCGATCCGGGGTAAAAGTGGATGCTTTATGGCGGGAGGGAAATCTTTACCAGATAAAGGCAGGAAACCTGGAATTTGAAGCAGAACAAGTGGTCGTCGCCATGTCAAATTATCAATATCCTAAAGCACCTTCATTTGCCAAAGATCTCGATCCGGGTATTGTGCAGATTCACTCTCACGATTATAAAAATCTTTCTCAACTCCAGGATGGGCCGGTACTAGTGGCAGGCGCCGGGAACTCAGGAGCAGAAATTGCCCTGGAAGCTGCAAAGTCGCACACCGTATGGCTTTCGGGAAGAGACACGGGGCATATTCCTTTCGATATTGAAAGTAACATTGGAAAGAAGTTTCTGGTAACATTGGTAATCCGTTTCCTGTTCTACCGAATTTTAACGACCAGTAATTTCCTTGGAAGAAAAGCCAAAAAAAAGATAATTAACATAGGCGGGCCGCTCATACGTCATAAACCCAAAGATTTTGTGCGTGCGGGGATTACAAGAACAGGCAGGCTGACAGGCATAAAACATGGCAAGCCTGTAGTTGAAAACAAGCAGTTGCCAGGTATCAAAAATGTGATCTGGTGCACCGGTTATTATCCGCGTTTTTCATGGATCGACCTTCCCATTTTCAGGAAGAATGATCAGCCCATGCAGAATCGCGGTGTGGTGGAAAATGAGCCTGGGTTATATTTTTTAGGATTGCATTTTCTCTATGCTTTGTCTTCTGCCATGGTACATGGCGCTCCAAGAGACGCCCGATACATAGCTAAAGTGATCAGGAAGCGACTGGAGAAAAATGATCACTCATTCAACAGTGAAGCTATTGTAAAAGAGCAAGTCACCCGGGAAACTTTTGTGAAGAGTGATAAAAAGATTCTTGCCGATGGATAATGCCGATATGGGGCAAAGGCTCACACTCGATACTTTTCATCCACCGGAATCAAGGCGTGTTCAATTTATTTTTCACAAAGTACAGGCAACCGGCAGGCGCGGGAATTTTCATCAACATTTGTAACTTTATGCGTCGGCAGTTACGGACTCACGATTTTCAAATACCGGCGCTTCGGCATCCTGTAGCCTCGCAGCTCATGTTTTATGAAAATTCTTCACCATAAAATATAGCGATATGCCTGTTGTGAAAGTAAATGGAGTGCATATTTTTTATGAATTAACGGGTACCAATGGAGATCCACTGGTTTTTGTGCACGGCTCCTGGAGCGATCATGCTACCTGGGATTTGGTAACCGGGGAACTTGCGAAAACATTTCTTGTTCTTACTTATGATCGAAGAGGCCACAGTCTGAGTGAAAGGCTTCCCGGATCGGGACTGGTAGCAGAAGATGTTGACGACCTGGTTGCGATGGTGGAGCAATTTGCACTGTCTCCTGCTCATATAGTGGGCAACTCATTTGGTTCAAGTATAGTGTTGAAAGCGGCAATAAAAAGACCAGACATATTCCGGAGCATGATCATACACGAACCGCCACTGTTTCCATTACTCCATGATAATACTAATGCCCAGGCGGCACTACATGCCGTTAACGGTGCTATTAAAAAGGTACTTGACCTGGTTGCCGCAGGTGAAATGGAAAACGCCGCTAAACAATTTATGAATAATATAGCTATGGGACCGGGTGCCTGGGAACAACTTCCCGGCAAGAAGAAGGAAACATATATTTACAACGCGCCCACATGGTATGACGAATTGCAGGACCCGGAATGCCTGCAAATTGATCTTCGAAGGCTTTCTTTTTTCAACAAGCCCACGCTACTGAGCGTGGGTAGTGAAAGTCCGTCATTCTTTCCATTGGTGATTGACAAACTAAAAGACTATTTGCCCATGGTAACCTTTAAAAAAATAGAAGGCGCGGGGCATGTTCCCTATGCGAGTCACCCCGATACCTACATCGACATGGTGAAAGATTTTGTTGACCAGCAAGAAGATTGATTGGTGAGAGACATCCTCGCTATTTGTCTGATCATATCCTCACCGAAGACGGTCAACTGCAAATACAGTAGCGTTGAAGCGTAATGACCACAGGAGCATAGAAAAGTTGAACTAAATTTTATTTGTCCTGTAAGAAATCTCCTCCATCCCGGACTAATGATGTAACGACTCCACCATGAAAGAAAGCGAACAGCGACATATTTTCCAGGAATGGCTTGATGGCTACCGGGGGCTACTGTTCAAGGTTATTAAGGCATATGCTTTTAATGCGGAAGATCAGAATGACCTGTTCCAGGAGGTATGCCTGCAGGTGTATGGATCCATTCCAAATTTCAAAACTGAGTCTGCTGTTTCTACCTGGCTTTATCGCATTGCGTTA